>JAYSZH010000210.1:0-19379 GCA_043738155.1 Polaromonas sp.
TCCACAGCGCCAGAGATGATGGCTTTCATTTTTGCCGGTAGCGCATCGTATTTTGGCTTGTTGAACATGATCTCAAACGTCTCTGCGCTTTGGTGGTAGCTTTGCAGCATACAAACTTTTGAGACGTCAGGGAAGCCGAGCAGACGGTCTGATGATGCGTTGTTAAACTCGGCACCGTCGAGCAAACCGCGATCCAGCGCAGGCACAATCTCCCCACCAGGCAAAGCGTTTACCGCAGCACCCATGGCCGTGAACAGATCGATAGCCAAGCCGTTTGTGCGGAATTTCAAACCTTTGAAATCTGCAGATTTGGTGATTGGCTTTTTGAACCAACCCAAAGGTTGCGTGGCCATAGGACCATACAAAAATGACTGTACCGAACCCATACCTATCGAGGCATAGAGCTTGGCTAACAAGTCAGCGCCACCGCCATACTTGTGCCATGACAGTAGCATGTTGGCATCCATACCAAAGGCCGGACCCGAGTTCCATAGCGCTAAGGCGTTTTGCTTGCCGTAGTGATAACCCAATACGCCGTGGCCGCCATCTAGCGTACCTTTTGAGACTGCTTCGAGCAAGCCGAATGCCGGTACAACGGCTCCAGCTGGTAGGACTTCAATCTTCAAGTCGCCACCAGTCATATCGTTGACCTTCTTGGCAAAGTCCAACGCATACTCATGAAAAATATCTTTTGAAGGCCATGTGCTCTGCCAGCGCATGTTGATCGGGCCGGTTTGCGCTTTGGCAATCATGGGAGCTGACATTGCGCCAGCTGCAACTGCAGCGCCTTTGAGCAGGCTGCGACGACGTGGGGTTTTAGAATCGGTCAAGATAATCTCCTAGTTAAAATTACATGGTAAGCGAGCTAACTATTGTTTGCCTTTAAGCAAAGACATGCATTGGTGTTTTTACTTAGAAGCAGAACTTGATCTTGACCTAGATCAATTTATGAGCAAACTTGATTTGTACAAAGCAGAGTCTGCTCAACGCCATTTAAGAGTTGAGACTTAAACCTTTAGCTTTTTGGCCAACAACAAACCCGTCAACAAAGCGAGCACAAAGACCAACGCATCCACCCCGCCAGAAATGACCGAAGCCATCGCTGGACCTGGGCAGTAACCAGCTAAGCCCCAGCCGATGCCGAACATGGCCGCACCAGCCACGAGTTTGAAATCAACATCTTTGCGTGTCGGGAGTTCAAATTTCTCTGACACCCAAGGTTTGCGCCCTTGTGTTGGGGTGATGGCAAAGGCTACAAAGGTAATCATGAGTGCGCCACCCATCACAAAAGCCAAGCTGGCGTCCCATGCGCCAAAGCGCTCAGGTGAAACAATGCCGCCAAAGTTCAGGAAGCCAATCACTTTGACTGTTTGCGTCATCCCTGAAGCCACCAAACCTGCGGCAAACAAAGCGCCTGCAGCCAGGCCAAAAGCTATTTTTTTAATCATTTTCAATCCTAAATTAACCGAATAGTTTGACCAGGGTGACGGTCACGAAGCCCGCTGTCATGAAAACCGCCGTTGCCACCACCGAGCGAACGGAACGGCGACCAATTCCGCAAACACCGTGCCCGCTGGTACAGCCTGAGCCCATCACCGTGCCAGAACCCACCAACAAACCAGCCAAAATCAGCAAAGAAAAAGGGCGTGGTGTTGTCAATGCCGGCGTGTTGAGCGCGTAGGCCGCAATAGTGCCCACGCCAATCAACCCGACCACAAAGGCCCAGCGCCAAGCTCGCTCGTCTTTGGGTACGCCGTTAAACGGTGCCAAAGCGCCACCCAAAATACCAGTGATACCTGCGACTCGACCCAGTGAAGCCAGCAGCAGCCAGCTGGCCAAACCTATCAATATGCCGCCCAAAGCGGCTTGCACAAAGGGGTGTAGCAATTGCCATCCAGTTTCCATCTGAAGCTCCCAAAAAAGATTTAAATTTAACACAAACCAGTTTAAATAACAAATTTAGCATATAGTAATATCAAATTAGAGATATAAAAATTTGCAAAGCATCCTTTATCGCGTCAAAATAAGTCAACTATGAACCCTATCCAGCTTTTCGACCCTGCTTCCAGTACCTTCACGTACATACTTTTCGATGAAAAATCAACAGAATCACCGCGTCCCGCCATCATCGTTGATCCGGTCGATGACCAGTTGGAGCGCGACTTAGAGGTTCTGCGCCATTACGGGCTCAAACTCATCTGGGCACTTGAAACCCACGCCCATGCCGATCACATCACCAGCGCAGGCCGCTTGGCCGAGCACGCAGGTGCGCAAACCGCTGCGCCAGATGCCTGTGGCATCACCACAGCGAGCAAACAACTCAAAGACGGCGACGTGCTCAACTTCGGTAGCCAGCACATCACCGCTTTGCACACACCAGGCCATACCGCTGGCAGTATGAGCTTTGTGTGGCAACATGGTTCTGGAGCCGCAGCGCACACCCATGCGTTCACCGGCGATACCCTGCTGATAGGTGGCTGTGGCCGCTCGGATTTTCAGTCAGGCAGTGCTACCGCTTTGTACAACAGCATCACCAAAGTGCTGTTTTCACTGCCAGACAGCACCACCGTGTGGCCAGGACACGACTACAAAGGGCATACACAATCATCCATTGGCGCTGAAAAAGTAGGCAACGCTCGCGTCACGGGTCGCAGTTTGGAAGAATTTGTCGCATTAATGGGCGCATTAGATTTGCCAAAACCCAAGCGCTTAGAGGAAGCTGTTCCCGCTAACCAGCGCTCAGGCTTGTCCGTCCAAGTTCGCCATGATGCTGGAGATGCCAGCACGCCAATTAACAAAAACGTCAAGCCAGCAGATACCGTTCAACCCGCTGAGGGATACGCTGGGAATATTTCTCCCCAGCTCGCTTTCGACTGGTGGCAGTCTGGCGAGGCCGTTCTGGTCGATATCCGCACCGATGCAGAGCGCGCGTGGGTCGGCTTCATCCCCGGCGCAGTCGATTTAGCTTGGAAACAATGGCCAGGCATGGTGATGAACCCCGCTTATGACGAAGGCATTGTTGCAGCGATACCAAAAGGGAAAAAAGCTGTCCTGCTGTGCCGCAGCGGTTTGCGTTCAATTCCGGCTGCCAAGCGTGCTGCTGAGCTGGGCCTAGAGGCTTACAACATCCTAGAGGGCTTCGAGGGCGATCCGAACAGCAACGCACACCGCAACAGCCTGGGCGGCTGGCGGCACCGTGGTTTGCCGTGGCGTCAAAATTAAGACGTTTTTGAGCAGTTTGAACGTAAAAAAGCGCCAAGTCATCACAACTTAACGCTTTTTTTTGAGCTATACGCTATATATTTTATAGCTGCTTAGCCAATAAATACGCCGGCTAGAAGCCTATTTTGCGTCATAAATGGCAATTAATCAGCCAGAGCTGGAATACGCAGTTTTTGGCCTGGGTAGATCTTGTCTGGGTGGCTCAGCATCGGTTTGTTGGCTTCAAAGATGACGGGGTATTTGCCTGCATTGCCGTAGTAGGTTTTGGCAATGGCAGACAGCGTGTCGCCGCGCACGACGTCGTGGAATTGTGATTCGCCGGCAGAGTCAGACACCGCGATCAAGTTGTTCACTTGAGACACGCCGCCCACGTTGCCGCAGCACAAGGCCGCTTTTTCGCTGTCTTCTTGTGAAGAAGCATTACCTTGCAGGGTGACGCTACCTGTCGCGCCGTCAAATTCCACAACCAAGCCATCAATATCAAGACCTTGCGCGCCAATATACGTGGCAATGCTTTGGGCTGCGCCTGCATTGAGCTGGGCTAGCTTTTCAGCAGCGGCGGCATCTGTTGCTGCATTGGCGGCTGCGTCTTCCACTTCTTTACGGCCAAACAATTTTTCACCGGCTTCTTTGATAAAACTGAACATTCCCATGAGGTAACTCCTTAATTGAAAAACAAGTTTGCAAAACTGCACAACAACCCACCGAGCAATTGAAATCAATCGGAGCGCTACTGTAGCTTGAAAGCCATTACAAAGGCGTGACTAAGTGTGAGCAAGTCAAGGGAAAACCCTTGACCACTTCAAATAAGTCCATAAAGTGTGAACTTCATCACGTTTGGAGGCTGTACCAAGCAAGGCTAGAATCCGTCAAGCCTTAAACATTTAGAGCATTTAGTCTTACACTTTCATTCATCTATGAGCTTTCTCGCACTCGATGTCGGTAACACCCGTCTTAAATGGGCACTGTACGATGCGCCTGAACCGGGGGCGACGCTTCTAGCGCATGGGGCGGAATTTTTAGAAAATATCGACAAGCTCGCCGAAGGGCCCTGGAGTACGCTGCCCGAGCCGAGCCAGATTTTGGGCTGCATTGTCGCCGGTGATGCCATCCGCCGCCGCGTTTCGGCACAGTTGGAGCTGTGGGACACCATACCGCAGTGGGTCGTCTCTAGCGCCGCAGAAGCTGGTTTGACCAACGGTTACGACCACCCCACTCGCCTGGGAGCAGACCGCTGGGTGGCAATGATAGGCGCACGCCACCGCATGCTGGCGCGTGGGGAACGCCGACCGCTGGTGGTGGTCATGGTCGGCACGGCGGTGACGGTCGAGGCGATAGACTTGGACGGCAAGTTCCTGGGCGGCATCATCATCCCCGGCCACGGCATCATGCTGCGGGCTTTGGAATCCGGCACGGCAGGCTTGCATGTGCCAACGGGTGAAGTGGTCGATTTCCCCACCAACACCAGCGATGCGCTGACCAGCGGCGGTACTTTCGCCATCGCCGGCGCCGTGGAGCGCATGATCCAGCACGTCCGCCAGCATTGCGGTGCCGAGCCCGTCTGCATCATGACCGGCGGAGCCGGCTGGAAGATGGCCCCCAGCATGAGCGTGCCGTTTGAATTGGTAGATAGTTTGATTTTTGACGGCTTGCTGGAGATTGCCAAGTCGCGCTTTGCAAACTATGCCAACTTTTCCAAATAAATCGCTCTACCAGTTACATTACCCGAGCACGCACGCTCTTGCCTTTGACCCGCCCGTTGTTCAGTTTCAGCATGGCCTCTTTGGCGATTTCGCGCTTCACGGCCACAAAGGTTGAAAACTCCGTCACGCTGATTTTGCCGATCTGCTCGCGGGTGAAGGGTGCGCCACCTTCATCGCTGGTCAGTGCGCCCAGCACATCGCCAGGGCGGATTTTCTCTTTGCGGCCACCCAAAATGTGAATCGTCGCCATCGGCGGCACCAGTCGTTCCTTGCTCGTCGGTGTCAGCTCTTCCACCTTGTGCCAGACCGATTCGCGGTTTTGATACAGTTCGATCTTGCCGACAAAACCCATCTCGTCCATGCTCGCCAGGTTCAACGCCAAGCCAGACTCGCCGGCGCGGCCGGTACGGCCAATGCGGTGGATGTGGATTTCTGCATCGGGCGTCACATCGACGTTGATGACGGCTTCCAGCTGGTCGATATCCAGCCCGCGTGACGCCACATCGGTGGCGACCAGCACCGAGCAGCTGCGATTGGCAAACTGCACCAGCACCTGGTCGCGTTCCCGCTGCTCCAGCTCGCCGTACAGCGCCAGCGCACTGAAGCCCTGCGCCTGCAGCAGTGCCACCAGCTCGCGGCATTGGTTTTTGGTGTTGCAAAAAGCCAGTGTGCTGACGGGGCGAAAGTGGTTCAGCAGCAGCGCCACGGTGGGCAGGCGGTCGGCCCGCGTCACCTGGTAAAAGCGCTGCTCGATCAGGTTTTCAGCGTGTTGCGATTCAACCTTGATCGTCTGCGGCTCGCGCATGAACTTGTTGGCGATGCCGGCAATGCCCTCGGGATAGGTGGCGGAGAACAGCAGGGTTTGGCGCTCTTTCGGGCACTGTTTCACAACAGTCACGATGTCGTCCAAAAAGCCCATGTCCAGCATACGATCGGCTTCGTCCAGCACCAGCGTGTTGAGCGCTTCCAACGACAAATATTCACGAGCCATGTGGTCCATGATGCGGCCCGGTGTTCCGACGACGATGTGCGCACCATGTTCTAACGAGGCACGCTGCCCCCGCAGTGGCACGCCACCACACAGGGTCACGATTTTGATGTTTTCTTCAGCGCGGGCTAAGCGGCGCAGTTCAGTCGTCACTTGATCCGCCAATTCACGCGTCGGGCACAGCACCAAGGCTTGTACGGCAAAACGGCGTGGGTTCAGGTTCGCCAGAAGTGCCAAGGCAAAAGCAGCTGTTTTGCCGCTGCCGGTTTTAGCCTGGGCGATCAAGTCTTTGCCCAAAAGCGCGATGGGCAAACTGGCCGCCTGGATGGCTGTCATCTCGGTGTAGCCGAGTTTGTCTAGGTTGGCGAGGGTCGCAGGATTGAGAGGAAGGGAGGAGAAGCTGGTTACATTTATATTAGGAGTCATACCCCTATTATCGTGAAACGCCATAATCACCAGAAATCTCAGAAATTATTGGATAGCTATGACAACACCTCAGCACCTAAAAATCGTCAGCTTGATAGGCGTCCCCACCGACATTGGCGCAGGCACATTGGGTGCCCGCATGGGGCCAGAGGCGCTGCGGGTCGCAGGGCTTGTACAAGCGATTGAACAATTTGGTCTGAAGGTGAAAGATTGCGGCAACCTGAGCGGCCCAGCCAACCCGTGGCAAGCTGCTGTGAACGGCTTCAGACATTTGCCAGAAGTGGTGCAGTGGAACCAGTTGTTGCATGACGCCATGTACGCAGAGCTCAAAGCCGGGCATTTGCCCATCATGTTGGGCGGTGACCATTGCTTGGGAATTGGCTCCATCAGCGCGGTGACCAAGCATTGCCGTGAGACGGGTAAAAAGCTGCGTGTGCTGTGGTTTGATGCGCATGCCGACTTCAACACAGCCACCCTCACACCCAGTGGCAATATCCACGGCATGCCGGTAGCCTGTTTGTGTGGGCACGGCCCCAAAGAGCTGGTCGAAATTGGTGGCCACAGTGCCGAAAAGCCAGCACTGAATCCCAAAGAGCTGAGGCAAATCGGCATTCGAAGCGTAGATGCGGGTGAAAAACAACTGGTGCACGACATGGGCATTGAAGTGTTTGACATGCGCTACATCGACGAGATGGGCATGCGCCACGCTATGGAGCTGGCGCTGGCACTGGTCGACGCCAACACCCATTTGCATGTGAGCTTGGACGTCGATTTCCTCGACCCCGATATCGCGCCTGGTGTGGGTACCACGGTGCGCGGCGGTCCGACCTACCGCGAGGCGCAGCTGTGCATGGAAATGGTTGCCGACACAGGACGTTTGGCGTCGTTAGACGTGGTGGAGTTGAATCCTGCGTTGGACGTTCGCAATCAAACGGCGGAGCTGGCAGTCGATTTGATTGAGAGCTTGTTTGGCAAAAGCACCCTGATGCGTGCAACACGTCACTAGCCTCTAAACACGCCTGACTGTCTTGGTATGATTCAAGCTTCTATGGAAGCATTCTACATTTCAACTGGCGTGGTCGCTTTGGCCGAAATGGGCGACAAAACGCAACTTTTGGCCTTTATCCTCGCTGCCCGCTTTAAAAAACCGGTCCCCATCATTCTCGGCATCTTGCTCGCAACCTTGGTCAACCATGGTTTGGCGGGCGCTTTGGGTGCTTGGATCACAAGCGTTGTCAGCCCCGATGCGATGCGTTGGGTGCTGGGTTTGTCTTTTATCGCCATGGCCATCTGGACCTTGATTCCCGACAAAATTGAGGAGGAAGAGACGCAAGTTGCCCTAAAATTGGGCGTTTTCGGTGCAACCCTGGTCACGTTCTTCCTAGCTGAAATGGGCGACAAAACCCAAATCGCCACGGTTGCATTGGCCGCACATTACGCTGCGCCTCTGTTGGTTGTTATCGGCACGACGTTGGGGATGTTGATTGCTGATGTGCCGGCTGTGTTTGTCGGCAACAAATTTGCCGACAAGATTCCCATGAGATTGGTTCACTCCATTGCCGCCGGTATCTTTGCACTCATGGGCGTGCTGACGCTGTTGAAGGCTGAAAAGTTGTTCCAGTAACCAGCCAGTGTCGCCTTAAAAGCCTGCCTACACCGTTGTCCACTCGCCGTCGGTTTCGCTGGATTTAATCACAGCCGCCACAAACTGTACTCCCAGCAAACCGTCTAAAGAGTTTGGAAAATGCATCGCCAGTGGGTCGGCCGTCTGGCCTGAGCGTCTGGCCGCGACGGCTTCGGCCGCATCTGAGTACAAATTCGCAAAAGCTTCGTGAAAGCCCTCAGGATGCCCGGCGACAATGCGCGATGACCGAGCAGCCAATGGCAAAGTGCCTGGTCCATTCGGTGTCCGGTTTTGAACGGGCGCAGCACCTAATGGTTTGAACGTCAAAGCTTGCGGACACTCTTGTTGCCACTCCAAACTACCCTTTGAGCCGCTCACGCGAATGCGCAGCGCGTTTTCAACGCCAGCCGCCGCTTGCGTCACCCAAAAACTTCCCCGTGCGCCGTTACTCATCCGCAGCATCGCCCCCGCAAAGTCGTGCGTGATGCGATCAGGCACGATGCTGCCGACCTCGGCCGCCACCTGGCTCACTTCCAAGCCGGTTATGAAACGCAGCAAATTGTGCGCATGCGTGCCAATGTCGCCCATGACCAGCGACGGCCCGCCGCGCTGGGGGTCTTCTTTCCAGGCTTTTTTACCTGGCTCCGCCTTGGCGCGGCCGCCTTGGACGTATTCAACTTGCACCAGCCGAATCTCGCCCAGTTCACCCGCAGCTACCATCGCCTTGGCTTGGCGCACCATGGGGTATCCGGTGTAGTTGTGCGTCAGGCAAAACACCAAACCCGTGTCGCGCACGCGTTGGTGCAGTTGCGTAGCTTCCAGCGCCGTGTTGGTCATCGGTTTGTCGCAAATCACGTCAAAACCTTGCGTTAAAGCTTCAAACGCAAATTCAAAATGGCTGTCGTTCGGCGTCATGATGGCAACCACGTCTGCGCCATCGGGGCGTTTAGATTCTGCATGTAACAAGGCCATGCCATCCGCATAGCAGCGCTCAGCCGCCAAGCCCAGCTCACGTCCGGCAGCGATAGATTTCTCTGGATTGGATGACAGCGCCCCCGCTACCAACTCATAGCGGTCATCCAGCCGCGCTGCTTGCCTGTGCATCGCACCGATAAACGAGCCCGGCCCACCGCCAATCACGGCCAAGCGCAGGCGACGATCCAACATGGAAATAACGGGATTCAGGGACATGATGGCGTACTTTCAATATTTCTGTTTATCTACCCCAACGCAGAACCATAGGATCTAAACGACGGGCGGTTTCAATCAGTCCCGCACGGGTGTCAGGATGCTGCGCAGGGAAAGGGTGGCGCGGTGCTTCGCACGCAATCACACCGCCTTCTTTCATCAAAGACTTGCAGGCCAGCAAACCACTTTGACGATTCTCGTAATTGATCAGCGGCAACCATTGCTGGTACAAGCTTGCAGCTTCCTCACGCCTGCCAGCAGCAAATGCATCCACAATCTTGCGAATACCATCAGGGTAAGCGCCGCCAGTCATGGCACCTTTTGCGCCAGCTTCTAAGTCTGGCATCAGCGTGATGGCTTCTTCGCCGTCCCATGGCCCTTCAACGGCTGCACCACCCAAGCGAATCAACTCACGCAATTTTGATGCAGCTCCTGGCGTTTCGATTTTGAAGTACGAGACTTGTTTGATCTCCTTAGCCATGCGTGCCAATAAAGCGGCAGACAGCGTGGTGCCACTGACTGGCGCGTCTTGAATCATGATGGGGATGTCAAGAGCATCCGACAAACGACAAAAGAACTCGACAGTTTGAGTTTCTGGCACGCGTAGTGTTGCGCCGTGGTAAGGCGGCATCACCATCACCATGGCAGCACCGGCTTGTTGTGCGCGCAAACTGCGTTGAATACAAATTTGCGTGCTGAAGTGGGTAGTGGTCACGATCACGGGTACGCGACCTTTCACATGCCCCAAAATGGTCTTGGTTAAGGTGTCTCGTTCTGTATCAGACAGCACAAATTGTTCTGAAAAATTCGCCAAAATGCACAAACCGTTGGAGCCAGCGTCGATCATGAAATCGACAGCACGCTTTTGGCTGGCAAGGTCAAGCTCGCCAGATTCGGTGAATGTTGTTGGAACAACCGGGAAGACGCCCATATAGCGTGCGGTTGAGATGGTTTGATGGGTCATTGAAGTTGTAGTCGTCATGTTTAATTCGTTTTGTTCTTGTTGTAAACATCAATGCAGACGGCACCCAGCAAGACCAAGCCTTTGATAACTTGTTGCCAATCAATGCCAATACCCATGATGGACATGCCATTGTTCATCACGCCCATGATGAACGCGCCAATGACTGCGCCAAGCACCTTGCCCACACCACCGGAAGCCGATGCCCCGCCTATAAAGCAAGCGGCTATCACGTCCAACTCAAAGCCCAAACCTGCTTTGGGTGTGGCGGTGTTCAGACGTGCGGCAAATATCAAACCGGCCAATGCCGCCAACACCCCCATGTTGATGAAAGTATAAAAAGTCAACCGCTCTGTTTTGATGCCGGACAAGCGCGCTGCTTTCTCGTTGCCACCTAGTGCATAAATGCGTCTACCAACCGTTGTTTTTGAGGTCACAAAATCATACGCAAACATCAGCAAAAGCATCACAATCAACACATTAGGCAAACCTTTGTAAGACGACAGCAGATAGCTAAATGCGGTAATCATGGCTACAAAAACCAAGTTCTTCAAAACAAAAAACACAGTGGGCTCGTTATCCATGCCGTGCTTGATGCGATCGGCCCTATCGCGGACTTTACTGATGAGCAGACCCAATGCGATCAAAACACCCACCACCAAAGACAAGATACGCAGGTTCTCACCCGAGAACGGGTCAGGAATAAAGCCGGTGCTTAAAAGTTGAAAATCAGCAGGAAAAGGCCCCACCGATGAACCACCCAAAACGGCTAGCGCCAAACCCTTGAATACCAACATGCCAGCCAGCGTCACAATGAAAGACGGTATTTTGTAAAACGCCACCCAATAGCCCTGTGCCGCACCAATGGCACCACCTAAAACCAAGCAAATAAGCGTGGCAGGTACAAAATGCATCTCATACTCAACCATCAACACGGCTGCAACTGCCCCAATGAATCCGCACACTGAGCCTACAGACAAGTCAATATGCCCTGCCACAATAACAAGCAGCATACCTAGTGCCATCACAATGATGTAGCTGTTTTGCAGAATTAAATTGGTGAGGTTGAGTGGTTGAAACAGCGTGCCATCCGTTTTCATCTGAAAAAACACCATGATGGCGACGAGTGAGATCAATAACCCATACTCGCGCAGGTTGCTTTTTAAAAAGCCGGTACCGCCCGCAGGCTTTTTGGTTTCTAAATGGGTTGTCGTTGCCATGTCAATTCACTCCTGATGTCACGATAGATCGCATAATTTTTTCTTGGGTAGCTTCTGCGGCTGTAAATTCAGCCACAAACATGCCTTCGTTGAGCACACAAATCCGGTCGCACATACCCAGCAGTTCGGGCATCTCGCTTGAAATCATGATCACGCATTTGCCTTCACTGGCCAGCTGCGCAATGATGGTGTAGATCTCGTACTTCGCGCCCACGTCAATGCCCCGTGTAGGTTCGTCAAGTATGAGAACTTCGGGGTTGGAAAACAACCATTTACTCAGCACAACCTTTTGTTGGTTGCCGCCCGATAAATTGACGGTGCGCGCAAAAACATTCGGGCTGCGGATGTTGAGCTTTTGTCGATAGTCTTCCGCCACTTTGAATTCCATACCTTCGTCGATCACTGTGTAGCTGGATATGGCTTCTAAGTTAGCCAGTGTGGTGTTCCAAGCAATGGTCTCGTCCAAAACCAAGCCGTAGCCTTTGCGGTCTTCGGTCACATAGGCGATGCCATGATCGATGGCTTTTTGCACGGTGCTGGTGTCAATGGCCTTGCCATGCAAAAATACGCCGCCACTGATACCTTGGCCGTAGGTGCGTCCAAATACACTCATCGCCAACTCAGTGCGCCCCGCACCCATCAGCCCAGCGATGCCAACAATCTCGCCGCGCTTGACATGCAAGTCGACGCCTTTGATGACCTGTCGGTCTGCATGTACATCGTGGTGCACTTGCCAGTTTTTAATCTCGAAAACGGTATCACCGATGTTGGGCGTGCGTTTTGGGTAGCGGTCCGCCATTTCACGACCCACCATGTGTTTGATGACCTGGTCTTCGCTGATGTGCTCTTGGGTGCAATCCAACGAAGCCACCGTTGCACCATCACGCAGCACGGTGATGGCATCAGCAACTTTGGCTATTTCGTTGAGTTTGTGCGAGATCAAAATGCAGGCGATACCCTGACGCTTAAGCTCTAATAACAATTCTAGCAAAGCGTCACTGTCGGTTTCGTTCAAGCTCGCGGTGGGCTCGTCCAAAATCAAGAGTTTGACCTCTTTGGACAAGGCTTTGGCGATTTCTATCAGCTGCTGTTTGCCTACCCCTAAATTGGTGATCAGTACATTGGGCGATTCTTTCAAGCCCACTTTTTTAAGCAAGGCTTGCGTTTTTAAAAATGAGGTATTCCAGTCGATCACACCATAGGTGGCTTGCTCGTTACCCAGAAAAATATTTTCCGCAATCGACAACAAGGGCACCAAGGCCAGCTCTTGGTGGATGATGATGATGCCTTTGTGCTCGCTGTCCGCAATGCCTTTAAATTGGCAAGTCTGACCAAGGAATTTGATTTCACCTTCGTATTCACCAGCTGGATAAACGCCACTGAGAACTTTCATCAGGGTCGATTTGCCTGCACCGTTTTCACCCACAATGGCGTGAATCTGGCCGGCTTGCACGGTTAAATTGACATTGTTCAAGGCTTTGACGCTGTGGAAGGCTTTGGTGATGCCGCGCATTTCTAGAATAGGATCAGCCATATTGCCTCCTGGTCTCATTTTTATTTGTCATTTTTGTTTATTCGATTTGCCTACATCGTATGACAATGCGCCCAAAATGTAAAAAGGCTCTGTGCTGGTCGGCACAGAGCCTTGTCACATGGGCTATAGTTTTAGCTGGGGTTTATTTCAACTGTTCTTCTTTGATGTAACCGCTGCCTACCAATACTTGTTTGTAGTTCGACAAATCGACGCTGACTGGCTTCAACAAATAGGAAGGAACGACTTTGACCTTGTTGTTATAAGTTTTCGTGTCGTTGATTTCCACTTTTTTCCCACTCATCATGGCATCCACCATGCTGGCTGTTACTTTTGCCAGTTCGCGCGTATCTTTGAAAATCGTAGAGTACTGCTCTTTGCGGATGATGGATTTGACAGAAGGCACTTCAGCATCTTGTCCGCTCACAAAAGGGTAGGGCTGTGATGCACTGCCGTAACCCACGCCTTTGAGTGATGACAAAATGCCGATGCTCAAACCGTCATATGGAGACAACACAGCATTGACTTTGGCTTTGCCGTAGTAGGCGCTCAGCAAGTTGTCCATACGCGCTTGCGCGACTGCACCATCCCAGCGCAGGGTGGATACTTTGGTCATACCGATTTGTTTGCTTTGGACAACCAATTTACCGCTTTTGATATATGGGTCAAGCACAGACATCGCGCCGTCATAAAAGAAGAAGGCATTGTTGTCGTCAGCAGAGCCACCAAAGAGTTCGATATTGAACGGGCCTTTGCCCTCTTTCAAGCCAAGTGCTTTTTCTAACGACTGTGCTTGCAGCACGCCTACTTGGAAGTTGTCAAACGTCGCGTAGTAATCGACGTTCTTGCTGCCAACGATCAAACGGTCATATGCAACAACTTTGATGCCTTTGTCGGCTGCTTTTTGTAACGCATTGGACAAGGTTGAACCATCAATCGCAGCGATCACCAAAACCTTCACACCCTTGGTTATCATGTTTTCGATTTGCGCCAATTGGTTGGGGATATCGTCATCCGCATATTGCAAATCGGCTTTGTAGCCTTTGGCTGCTAAAGCTGCAACCATGCTGTTGCCATCGCTTACCCAGCGAGTTGATGTTTTTGTTGGCATTGCAACGCCAACGGTGCCTTTGTCTTGCGCATGAGCCACTGGAGTGCCGAAGGCAAACCCCAGCGTAATGGCGGCAGCAAGTGCCTTGAGAGTAGTTCTACGTGCTTTCATGTATCTCCAATGTTGTGGTTAAGTTGCTGAAGTCGATCCTTGCTTTTCAGCGCAGATGCTGCATCATACGGATTTGATTGATAATCTTCTAATGTTAATTTCGAGCTTTGCAATACATTTATCAATATCAGTAAAAACCCGTAGTTATACAGAGTAAAAAATTATGACAAATTACATGCACTGGTTCATACGTTCACGACTCAAGACCCGCCAGCTGTTGTTGCTTGTGGCGTTGGCTGAGCATGGCAATATCCACAAGGCATCTCAGTCGCTGAGCATGACGCAACCCGCCGCGTCCAAACTTCTTAAAGATCTGGAAGATGCCTTGGAAGTATCGCTTTTTGATCGTTTGCCCAGAGGCATGCGCCCCACGTGGTATGGTGAAACCATGATTCGCCACGCGCGCGTCGCTTTGGGTAGTTTGAACCAAGCGCATGACGAGATGGAGGCAGCCAAGGCGGGGCAGTTTGGCCAAGTCAATGTTGGTTCAATTTCATCACCCGGTTTGGCTTTGCTGCCGCCAGCCGTGGCCATGGTCAAGCAGGAGCATCCCAATTTGCAAGTTGCCTTGCAAATCGAATCCAGTGATATTTTGATTGAACGCTTGAACCAGGGCAAGCTTGATATTTTGGTCGCGCGCTTGTTTGCGCAGCATGATAAATCTCAATTACGTTACGAAATGCTGTCAGAGGAAGCAGTTTGCGCGATTGCCCGCCCAGGTCACCCTTTGTTAAGCATGCGCGCACCGACCTTGCACGATGCCGTGGCGATGGGCTGGATCATTCCGCCCGATGGCAGCGTGTTGCGCCATCGGTTTGACCTGATGTTTCAAGAGGTGGGGCTGCAGACGCCTGTCAATGTCATCGAAACAGGCTCTTTGATGTTCACCACCAAAATGCTACAGCAAAGCGACATGATCAGTGTCGTCGCAAGCGACGTAGCGCGTTACTACGCAGCTCACGGTCTACTGGCTATTTTGCCGATGTCATTGCCCTGTCAAATGGATGCTTTTGGCATCATCACACGGCGTGACAGACTGCTGTCGCCAGCGGCCAAAGTCATGCTGCGTGCGCTCAAAGCTTCCGCCATGTCGGTCTATGGAAAACAACTTGATCTGATAGCCGATGAAGCGCTTAGTTCCAGCCTGCGTCGACCTTGAACTCTTGCGCGGTACACATCGCGCCATCGTCAGCTGCTAAAAACAACACCATGTTGGCAATGTCAGAGGGTTGTAATTTATCGGGCAGGCATTGGTTGCGTTTGATGGCTTCTTCGCCCTCCGCATTCAACCACATTTTGATCTGGCGTTCTGTCATCACCCAACCTGGCGACACAGTGTTGATGCGAATTCTGTCCGCCCCCAAGCTTTCGGCCAAACCACGCGTCAAACCGTTCACAGAAGACTTGGCGATGGCATAACAAGGGTAGGTGCCGCCTTTGGTTTGCCAGCCGGTCGAGCCTAAGTTAATGACAGCGCCGCCTTTCATCCGTTGCATGCTCGGCACAATGGCTTGAATCGCAAAAAAAGCGGGGCGTTGGTTCACCGCCATGCGTTCGTCCCAATATTCGGGCGTCACAGATTCAAGCGTATGGCGGTCATCACGCGCCACGTTGTTGACCAAGGTTGAAAAGTCACCAAGCTCGTTCACTGCTGCGTCTATGGTTTGTTTCAAAGCGGTCACATCACGCACATCGCACACCCGCCACCACGGCGCTAAATAGCCATTTTCTGCAATCGTTTTTGCAAGTTGCGCACTCTCGGTTTCGGCCATGTCAACAAAGGCGACTTGCGCACCCTGCTGCGCAAAGGCCGTCACCATCGCAGCGCCAATGCCTGTGCCACCGCCGGTGATGAAAACACGCTTGCCGTTCAAGCTGGGAAAGGCGGCTAATTTTTTGGTCGATGGCGTCGCAGATAGCGTGGCCGATAAAGTCGAAGTCATGAAAGCATGGTCCTGTTTAAAACTGACATATTGCAATTTGCATATGTCAGATATTGATTAAAGTATTTTCTATTATCACTATGCCTTGTTACGATGCAGTTTGTCAAGTTTTATAGCAACCTTTTTAAGAGACAACAGATTCATGGATGAAAAAAAATACCCCTTTCGTCGTAGTCACGCGTGGTTTGGTCGCGACGATCGTGACGGGTTTGTACACCGCAGCTGGATCAAAAACCAAGGCTATCCGCATGACGAATTAGATGGTCGTCCCGTTATCGGCATTTGCAACACCTGGAGCGAACTCACGCCTTGCAACGGTCACTTCCGTGAGTTGGCTGAGTTTGTGAAACGCGGTGTTTATGAGGCCGGAGGTTTCCCGTTGGAATTCCCGGTCATGTCTTTGGGTGAAACCCAGCTACGCCCCACCGCGATGCTGTTTCGCAATTTGGCCAGCATGGACGTTGAAGAATCTATTCGTGGCAACCCGATTGATGGCGTCGTGCTTCTCATGGGCTGCGACAAAACCACACCATCGTTGATGATGGGCGCGGCCAGCTGTGACTTGCCGACCATAGGCGTCTCAGGTGGCCCGATGCTTAACGGCAAATTTCGCGGCAAAGACATCGGCTCTGGTACGGGTGTGTGGCAGATGAGCGAGATGGTGCGAGCAGGCGAGATGACGCAACAAGATTTCACCGAAGCCGAATCTTGCATGCATCGCTCCAAAGGCAGCTGCATGACCATGGGTACCGCCAGCACCATGGCCAGCATGGTTGAAGCGCTGGGTATGTCTTTGCCAGAAAATGCCGCCATTCCCGCCGCCGACACGCGCCGTAACCGCTTGGCGCAAATGAGCGGCCGTCGCATCGTCGAAATGGTCAACCAAGACATCAAAATGTCACAAATTTTGACCCGTGAAGCCTTTGAAAACGCCATCCGCACCTGCGCCGCTATTGGTGGCTCGACCAACGCGGTGATCCACCTCATCGCCATTGCCGGCCGCATGGGCATCAAGCTTGATTTGGACGATTGGGACAAATTGGGCGCCAGCGTGCCGTGTTTGCTGAACTTGCAACCTTCGGGCAAGTACCTGATGGAAGATTTTTACTATGCCGGTGGCCTGCCTGCTATTTTGCGTGAAATCAAACCTATCCTGCACCTGGGCGCACTCACTGCCAACGGCAAAACCTTGGGCGAAAACATTGAAAATGCGCCCTGCTACAACCGCGACGTCATCAAAACGCCCGACGAACCCTTCATGAAAGACGCCGGTATTGCCGTGCTGCGCGGCAATTTAGCGCCTAATGGTGCGGTCATCAAGCCGTCTGCTGCGTCCGCGCACTTGCTGCAGCACCGTGGCCGCGCCGTGGTGTTTGAAAATATCGAAGACTTTCACGCCCGTATTGACACTGACGATTTGGACATCGACGAGCATTGCATCATGGTGCTGAAAAATTGTGGACCCAAAGGCTACCCCGGCATGGCCGAGGTGGGCAATATGCCGCTGCCACCCAAAATTTTGCAACGTGGCATCACCGACATGGTGCGCATCAGCGACGGCCGGATGAGCGGCACCGCCTACGGCACCGTCGTGCTGCACACTTCGCCAGAAGCGGCAGCCGGCGGACCGCTGGCGCTGGTGAAAAATGGCGACATGATTGAACTCGATGTCGTAGGTCGTCGCCTGCATTTGGAAGTTTCTGACGAGGAACTCGCACAGCGTCGCCTCAGCTGGAAACCACCACAGCATCCCACTCGCGGGTACCAAAAAATCTATGTTGACCACGTGCAACAAGCGCATTTGGGTGCTGATTTGGACTTTCTTGTTGGTGGAAGCGGTGCATTGGTACCACGCGATTCGCATTGAGACTTGGATTGAAAGCGCCAGCTAACGCCCAACCCTTCATCGCCGTCGATTGGGGTACGTCGTCCTTTCGTGCGGCTTTGATAGCTTCGAACGCCGATGTGTTGAATGAGTTGTCCACACCGCGCGGCATTTTGGGCTTCAAGCCTGAAGAGTTTGTGCCGTATTTGCTTGCCACTTGCGAGCGGTTTACAAAAAATGACACTTCTGCCGGCGGCAAGATGTTTCTGCTCTCAGGCATGGTTGGTAGCAAAAATGGCCTGCTAGAAGTGCCGTACTGCCCCTGCCCCGCGACTGCGTCGGACATTGCCGCTGCACTGGGTTGGGTTAATACGGGTGATGCTGATCTCAACATCGCCATCGTCCCCGGTGTGCGCAACGGGTTTGACGACGTTATGCGTGGAGAGGAAACCCAGGTCTTCGGCGCAGCCGCTGTGCTTGGCGTGCAAGACGCCGTCATGGTGCTGCCCGGCACGCACAGCAAATGGGTAAGGTTGGAAAACGGCGCTATCACTAGGTTCAACACCTTCATGACGGGCGAGTTTTACGCCCTGCTGGCGCAGCACTCCATTTTGGCAAAAAGTATGCCAGATGTGATTGACCAACCCGCCGCGTTAGACCAACCCGCCTTCTTGCAAGGTGTTGACCGCGCTATAAAAAGCATTGAATCTGGTCAAAGTTTGCTGGGTAACGCCTTCAGCACGCGCGTCAAATCACTGTTCAACGAGCTGCAGCCGCCGCAGGCTGCCAGCTATTTGTCGGGCTTGGTCATTGGCGACGAGTTAGCCGCCATGCGCTTACCTGCGGGTAGCCAAGTCATCGTCATCGGCTCGCCCACCTTGTGCGAGCGCTACAACCTCGCTCTCAGTCACCTTGGTGTGCAAACCCGCGCCATCGGCAACCAAGCCGCTTGGGCAGGGCTGCACAGCATTTATACCCAAATTTCGGCATCAACATGACGACATCAATATGAAGATTCAAGCCCCTCAAACATCTCTACCTTACAGCTCAGCCGCAGCAACCCTGCGCCGCCACCTTGCCGACTGCAAACTGGTCGCCATCCTGCGCGGTCTGACGCCCGCTGAAGCGCATCCCGTGGGCGACGTGCTGTGGCAAGCTGGTTTTCGCATCATCGAAGTACCGCTGAATTCGCCGTCACCGTTAGAAAGCATCCAAATTCTGCGCCAATCCCTGCCGCACGCCTTAGTAGGCGCAGGCACGGTGATGACGGTGGCCGACGTACAAGCCGTCTACGACGTAGGCGGCCAGCTCATCGTCTCGCCCAATTGCAATGTGGCTGTCATTCGCGCGGCGGTTGACCTGGGCATGGTCTGCCTGCCCGGCGTCGTCACCCCCACCGAGGCCTTCGCCGCGCTGGACGCCGGCGCACAAGGCTTGAAGTTCTTCCCCGCCGACCTGGTCCCCCCCAGCGCCGTCAAAGCCATGCGCGCCGTGCTCCCCGCCGATTGCCTGCTCATCCCCGTAGG
>JAYSZH010000211.1:0-6847 GCA_043738155.1 Polaromonas sp.
AGTTTTGGGGCAGGATTTTGCTCATTCCCTATGCCCTCTTATTTTTGATTTTTGTCTTATACCCGGTCGGTTATGGCTTATGGCTAGCGAGCAACCCGAGCAGTTATGTCAAACTTTTTGACGACCCTATTTTTTATCGTACCGTTGTAAATACTATTATTTTTCTCGCTATTGGCATTAATTTAAAAATGCTCTTAGCTTTGTTCTTATCGGGCTTTTTTGTTCACAACCGCACGTGGATCAAATGGTTGTCGTTAATTTTCATTTTGCCGTGGGCAGTTCCTTCTATACCGACTATTCTTTCAATGCGGTTCATGCTGAACCCTGAGTGGGGCGTGATCAATACCTTGATTTTTAAGCTCACAGGTACAGACGGTCCGAATTGGTTGAACGATCCGACTTTGGCTTTGTCCTTGTCCATCTTGGCACATATTTGGAAATCATTGCCGTTTTGGACTTTGATTTTGGTGGCTGCACGCCTTGCCATCCCCACAGAGCAATACGAAGCTGCCTCTGTTGATGGCGCTAGCAATTGGCAAAAATTTAAATATATTTCTTGGCCGTCTCTGAAAACGGTGTATCTCACATCCACTTTGCTTTCAACGATTTGGTCGCTCGGTGATTTCAACAGTGTTTACTTGCTAACGGGCGGTGGTCCTGCAGATTTGACACATGTATTGGCTACGCTTGGCATACGCTACTTACGCCTGGATCAAATTGATTTGGCTATGGCATCTATCGTCGTCGCCATGCCTATGGTGCTGCCTTTGGTGTACTTCATGATGAAGCGTTTGTCTAAATAAGAATTTTTAAAGAGTGCCTAAATGAAGCGAATTACCTTAAAAAAAGTCACAACAGAAGCCAAGCTTCTTTTGATTGGCATTCCCGTTTTCTTGTGGACCATGATTCCGGTGTACCACATGATTTTGTTTGCCATTTCACCGCGCGACAAAGCAACCTCCGGTCAGCTGTTTCCTAAAAATCCGACAATGGATAATTTTGGGGTTGTATTTGAGCAAAAACATATTTATTTGACACATTTTTGGCAGCAACTTGGCAATTCATTTGTGATTGCTTTCTCCGTTGCTGCGATTACCTTGTTCATAGCAACAACGGCGGCTTTTGCCATCAGCCGGCTCAAAGTTCGGGGTGGCAGAACGGTGATGAATTTGGCTTTGTGTACCTATTTCATTCCCGCAGCATTTTTGGCTGTGCCGATGTACAAAACCATGAGCAGCTATGGATTGCTGAATAACCATTGGTCATTGATCTTGGCGATGGTCACTATTGCGTCACCGTACTGTATTTGGGTGCTAAAGCAAGCGTCGGACAAACTGCCATTTGAACTAGACGAAGCTGCAAAAATGGATGGTGCAACCGCTATGCAATTGTTCCGATTGGTGTATTTGCCGTTGATGGTGCCATCCTTGGTAGCTGTGGGCACTTATTCATTGCTTTTGGCGTGGAACGAATATTTGTACGCGTTTTTACTGCTTTCAAAAGAAGACACACTCACCCTAGGTGTCGCGCTGGGCAATTTCTTGGGGGCGGATGACTCACCGTGGGAGCTGTTGATGGCGACGGGTTTGCTTTATGCGCTGCCGCCTGCCGCTATTTATTACACGTTCAAACGTTACATGGTGTCGGGTTTAACTGCTGGCGCAGTAAAGAGTTAACACTTTGTTTCACACATCATCTCTCAAAAACTTAAATTAAATACTGATTGAAGACTAATTATGGCATCCGTATCATTTCGCAATATTGAAAAATCTTTTGGAAAAACCAAAATTATCCACGGCATCAGTTTTGACATTCAAGACGGCGAGTTTGTTGTCTTGGTTGGCCCTTCTGGCTGTGGTAAGTCAACTTTGCTACGCATGTTGGCCGGCTTGGAAGAGATCAGCGGTGGTGACATTGCCGTAGACGACAAGATTGTGAATGATCTCGAATCCAAAGATCGTGACATTGCCATGGTGTTCCAAAGCTATGCCTTGTACCCCCACATGACGGTGCGCGACAACATGGCTTTTAGCTTGAAGCTCCGCAAAGCCGATCAAGCACTCACTGACGAACGTGTTAACAAAGCAGCCAAAATTTTGAACCTAGATGTTCTCTTAGATAGGTTTCCGCGTGAGCTTTCAGGTGGTCAACGCCAGCGCGTAGCCATGGGTCGAGCCATTGTGCGCGACCCTAAAGTCTTCCTGTTTGATGAACCTTTGTCTAACTTGGATGCTAAGTTGCGCGTTTCCATGCGGGCTGAAATCAAAGCGCTGCACCAACGCCTGAAAACAACCACGGTTTACGTCACGCACGATCAAATTGAAGCCATGACATTGGCTGATCGCATTGTGGTGATGCACGACGGCATCATTGAGCAGATCGGCACACCATTGGAGCTGTTTGATCGCCCTGGCAATTTATTTGTCGCTCAATTTATTGGCTCACCTTCTATGAATGTGTTCGAAGGTAAATTGCGTGTCGTGGACGGCAACTCAGTCGTCGAAGCCTTGGGTGCTCATTGGCCTGTAGAGCGTGTAAGTCAAGGTAGTGACGGACAAGCTGTCAGCTATGGCATCCGACCAGGTGATATCAGCATCAAAGATTTTGGCCAAGGTATTGCGGCCAAAGTGATTGTTGTTGAGCCTACCGGCGCTGAAACCGAGTTGTTGCTGGAAGTTGGTGGCACACAAATTGTCACCGTCATGCATGGCCGCACAGATGCGAAACCAGATGATATTGTGCAGTTGCATATTGATGCGAATAAAGCACATATTTTTGAAGCGCAAACAGGCAAGCGTTTAGATTAACAGGTCAGATTGATTGGGTTCGTAACGATGAATAATCAATTTAGCCTGGACGGTCGAATAGCCCTTATCACGGGCTCATCTGCAGGCATTGGATTTGGACTTGCACGCGGACTAGCGAAAGCTGGTGCGACAGTTGTGCTCAACGCACGAAACGAGCATAAATTGCTTGCCGCTGCTGAGCAGCTTCGCAGTGAAGGTTTCACCATTCATTCGCGTTGTTTCGATGTGACGCAAGAGCACGACGTGCAAATAGCAGTGCAAGATATTGAGAAACACATCGGTGCAATTGATATTTTGATCAACAACGCCGGCATGCAGCGCCGTGCGCCTTTGGAAGATTTCAAAACCAGCGACTGGCATGAGCTGATGCGTACCAATGTAGACAGTGTTTTCTTGGTCGGTCAAGCGGTTGCCAAAGCCATGATTCCACGCAAACGCGGCAAAATCATCAATATTTGCTCGGTTCAAAGCGAGTTGGGTAGGCCTAACATTGCCCCCTACACCGCCAGCAAAGGTGCCGTCAAAATGCTTACCAAGGGTATGGCGATTGATTGGGGGCCGCACGGCATCAACGTCAACGGCATAGGCCCAGGTTATTTCAAGACTGAGTTGAATGAAAAGCTGGTGAATGACCCTCAATTCAGCGACTGGCTCATCAAACGAACACCCAACAGGCGCTGGGGCAATGTGGAAGAGTTGACGGGAGCTGCTGTTTTTTTATCCAGCGATGCATCAAGCTTTGTCAATGGTCATATTTTGTATGTTGATGGTGGTGTCACCGCTACTTTGTAATTGGAGAAACCTATGCGCGCCCTAGTTTGCCACGCCCCCAAAGATTTACGCCTTGAAGAGCAGCCATCGGAAGAATTGGGCGCGCAGCAACTGCGTGTTCGTGTTGCTTTTGGCGGGATTTGCGGCTCGGATTTACATTACTTCCAGCATGGCGGCTTTGGTGCGGTGCGTTTGAAAGAGCCGATGGCTTTGGGACACGAAGTTTCGGGCAGGATTGATGAAATCGGCTCAGGTGTGAAGGGTTTCAAACTGGGTCAACGCATCGCCATTTCGCCTTCACGTCCCTGCGGCGCTTGCCAATACTGCCAAAAAGGGCAACACAACCATTGCTTGAACATGCGCTTTTACGGCAGCGCCATGCCTTTTCCTCACATACAAGGCGCTTTCCGGGAGTCGCTCATCATCGACGCCAGCCAAGCACATGCCGTGGCAGACGATTTGCCGCTGTCGCAAGCGGCGCTGGCAGAGCCCCTGTCCGTCGGCTTGCACGCCATCACCCGCGCTGGGTCGGTGTTTGGCAAGCGCGTGCTGGTGACGGGTTGCGGCCCGATCGGTGCTTTGCTGATTGCCGCGTTGCGCCGCGCAGGTGCTGCACATATTGTGGCGGCAGATTTGGCTGACTTGCCATTGGCCTGTGCCCTGCAAATGGGCGCAAACGAGGTGGTTAACCTGGTTAAAGAGCCTGAAGGACTGGATAAATACGCAGCTGATAAGGGCACGTTTGACGTGATGTTTGAAGCCTCTGGCAGCGACAAAGCCTTGCGCGCCGGCTTGGCCGTCGTCATGCCACGCGGTGTGATTGTCAGCATCGGCTTGGGGGGCGACGCGCAAATTCCGCTGAACATGCTGGTTGCCAAAGAAATTGAACTGCGCGGCACCTTCCGCTTTCACTCTGAATTTGCCGTAGCTGTTGCCTTTTTGAACCAAGGTTTGATTGATGGCAAGCCTGTTATCTCTGACATCATCGGTTTTGACCAATCTGAGGAGGCTTTCAAGCTCGCCTGCGATAAAAGCAAATCCATGAAAGTGCAAATCGCCTTTGACAAAGAACTTTCTTTTTGATCATTATTGCTTAATTTTGCTATAATTTTAATAGCTACTTAGGCAATAAATACGCCGGCTAGATGCCAATTTTGATGTTAAATTTTCATAATAAAACATAACTGTCATGTCAGCACCAAGTTCAACATTCCTACAAGTTATCCTTTTTACTGACGCTGATGGACGAGCCAAATTTCGGGAAGAAGCTTTGCCTATGCCAGAGGGCAACCCGCAGGCGATGTTGTCCAAATTACAGCCATCAGGCGGTTTTCAGGTGCGCTACAGCCCACTGGGTTTCCGCAGTCAGTTCCATTGCACCACCACGCCACAATGGGTGTTTATTTTGAGCGGAACCATGGAAATTTTCCTGCAAGACGGCAGCTCGCGCGTTTTTCAGCCTGGCGATTCGTTTTATTCAGACGATACTGTGCCTGCAGGTGCAACTTTTGACGCAGCCGTTCATGGCCACTGGAGTCGTCAGGTGGGCGACCAGCCACTGGTGACGTTGTTCGTCCGAACTTGATTCGAGCCTAATTTAGGTACTCAAGCGCCGAGAACTGCGATAATGGAGGGTTAGCGCATTGGATTTTCATATTCATTGGCGCTTCTTTTCGTTAATCTAAGCAGATAAATACCGCCTTTAAGGCATTTACAGAATCCAAAATGGCTCAATACGTATACACCATGAACAAGGTCGGCAAAATCGTGCCGCCCAAGCGTCAAATTATCAAAGACGTGTCGCTCAGCTTTTTCCCAGGTGCCAAAATCGGTGTTTTGGGAACCAACGGCTCGGGTAAATCCACACTGCTCAAAATCATGGCAGGGTTGGACAAAGACATCGAAGGTGAAGCCACCGCCATGCCGGGCTTGCAAATCGGCTACCTACCGCAAGAGCCGCAGCTGAACAACGAGCACACCGTGCGCGAAAGCGTGGAAGCTGGTATGGGCGCACTGTTTGCAGCCAAAGCACGCTTGGAAGAAGTTTACATCGCCTATGGTGAAGAAGATGCTGATTTTGACGCTCTCGCTGCAGAGCAAGCCCAGCTAGAAGCCATCATCGCAACAGCCGGCACGGACAGCGAGCACCAGTTAGAAATTGCTGCCGACGCTCTGCGTCTACCACCCTGGGATGCCAAAATCGGTGTGCTGTCCGGTGGTGAAAAGCGCCGCGTTGCGCTGTGCAGCTTGTTGCTGTCCAAGCCAGAAATGCTGCTGCTCGATGAGCCAACCAACCATTTGGATGCTGAATCGGTCGATTGGCTGGAGCAATTTTTGCAGCGCTACTCGGGTACCGTGGTCGCCATCACCCATGACCGCTACTTCTTGGACAACGCCGCCGAGTGGATTTTGGAGATGGACCGCGGCAGCGGCATTCCGTGGAAAGGCAACTACAGCAGTTGGCTGGAGCAAAAAGGCGAGCGTTTGGCGCAAGAGCAAAAGGGCGAAGAAGCCCGTGCCAAAGCCCTGAAGAAAGAGCTGGAATGGTCGCGCCAAAACCCCAAAGCCCGCCAGGCCAAGAGTAAATCGCGTCTGGCCCGCTTTGAAGAATTGTCGGATTTTGAATACCAAGCGCGCAACGAAACACAGGAGATTTTCATCCCCGTGGCCGAGCGCTTGGGCAATGAAGTGATCGAATTCACCAACGTCACCAAATCTTTTGGCGACCGCGTGTTGATTGATAATCTGAGCTTCAAAATCCCAGCTGGCGCGATTGTCGGCATCATCGGCCCCAACGGCGCCGGTAAATCGACCCTGTTCAAGCTGATCGCCGGCAAAGAGCTGCCAGACAGCGGAGAAGTCAAAATTGGTAAAACTGTGCACATGGCCTTTGTAGACCAGCATCGTGATGACCTGGAAAACGCCAAAACTGTCTGGGAAGACGTCTCCGGCGGGCTCGACATTTTGACCGTGGGCAAGTTCCAGATGCCAAGCCGCGCCTACTGCGGCCGCTTCAACTTCAACGGTGCGGATCAGCAAAAACGCGTCGGCACCCTGTCTGGCGGTGAGCGCGGCCGTTTGCACCTCGCCAAAACCCTGATTGCTGGCGGCAATGTGTTGATGCTCGATGAGCCATCGAATGACCTGGACGTGGAAACTCTGCGCGCTTTGGAAGACGCCTTGTTGGAATTCGCTGGTTCCGTCATGGTCATCAGCCATGACCGCTGGTTCCTAGACCGTATCGCCACCCACATTCTGGCTTGCGAAGG
>JAYSZH010000212.1:0-6836 GCA_043738155.1 Polaromonas sp.
GTCCGTGGCCATTGCCTTGCTGGCGCCGCCGCGCAAGACCTGAACCTCGCTTGAATTGAACCACTCGGCAAGGGATACATTTTCCGGGCATAAGGTCAATAAACCATCCGTATACCATCCACACGGATGGTGCTAAGATGGCGGCATGCAACAAAACGCCGCCACTGCTGCTCTCAGGCCTAAGCTTGCGGACTCCGAAAAAATCACCATCAACCTCGGTTTTGTCGACCTGGGGCAGATCGACCTGCTGGTGGCCGAGGGCTTTTACGGCAACCGCACCGACTTTATTCGCACGGCCATCCGCAACCAGCTGAGCACCCATGCTGATGCGGTGAAACAGGTGGTTTCACGCAAGATGCTGGTGCTGGGGCTGCAGCATTTCAACGCGGCAGACTTGAAAGCTGTTCAAGCAGCAAACCAAAAGCTGCACATTCGCATGCTGGGCTTGGTCACCTTTGCCGATGATGTGACCCCCGAGTTGGCCTTGGCCACCATTGCCTCTCTAGAAGTCCTGGGCTCTGTGCAAGCCAGTCCAGCGGTCAAGGCCGCGCTTGCCACGCGCCATTTATAGCCTGAGTAACCCTAGTTAACTTTGATAGTGTCCAACCGATACCTAACCCGAGAAATTTTATGAACAACGTTTTACAAAACCTGATGCGTCAAGCGACCCAGTTGACGCAAGCGGGTCGATTGAACGAAGCCACAGCGGCTATACAAAGTGCTTTGAAAGGTGCCTCAAAAAGTACTTTAAGCGATAAAGCCAAGCCCTACGAAGTTGTTGCAGATGAAGATATGCCTCCAAAACCAGCGCCATCAGGCATCATTTTGGATGGCTGTGTGTTTGAAGCCAACGACGAGAGCAAAGACGCATTCACCAGCGGCTCACATACCCATGCAACGCTGACACGGCGCTACAAACTTTACGTGCCAGCTGGTTTTGATAAATCAACGGACAAACAACGCCCCTTGGTGGTGATGCTGCACGGTTGCACCCAAAACCCCGATGACTTCGCTGTCGGTACGGGCATGAACGAACTGGCGCGAGAGCAAGGCTTTTGCGTGCTGTACCCTGAGCAGTCGCAAGACGCCAACCCGCAGCGCTGCTGGAACTGGTTCAAACACAACCACCAAAGCCGTGGCCGTGGCGAACCCGCGCTGATCGCCAGCATGACGCAGGCCGTCATGAAAGAGCACGACATCAATCCGCGCCGCGTCTTCATCGCTGGTCTCTCAGCGGGTGGCGCCATGGCCACCATCGTGGCGGATGCGTACCCGGAGATTTTTGCCGCCGTTGGCGTTCACTCTGGGCTGCCCAACGGCGTGGCAAGCAACGTGGCTGAAGCCTTGGCGGTCATGAGCAGCGGAGAGATCAGAAAGAGTGGTCACATGAAATCGCCACAATCATCACAACGGCTGGTGCCCACCATCGTTTTCCATGGTGACCAGGACCGTACTGTCCATCCGCGCAACGGCGAGCAGGTGATTGCCTCGGCGCTGGGTCGTGCTGCAGCCGCCAACCCACGGGTGACGCAGAGCGTATCAGCCAACGGCAGGCGCTACACCAGCGCAACCCACCATGGTGATGCTGGCGAAGTTCTGGCAGAACATTGGCTGGTCCACGGCGCTGGTCACGCCTGGTCAGGCGGCCACGCCAAGGGGTCGTACACCGATGCCAAAGGGCCAGACGCCACGACCGAGATGCTGCGTTTCTTTTTTGCGCATCCGCACACGGTGTGAGCTGCTCAAGGAAAGCTTGGCCTCAAATCAGCAGATTTCAGCGGCCTTGATCAAGCTGTTTTCACCAAACTTCTAATGCCAAACCCTCAGCAATTTGGCTAAATGCCTTGTCGCGGCTCACCAACGTCGCATTCACCGCTTGCGCGTGGGCGGCGATCATCATGTCAAAATCTCTGAGGTTGATGCCTTGGGTTTCTAGCTTGCTGCACAGCGCGCCGTAGCACCGCGCCACATCTTCATCCCACGGCAGCACATCCATGCGCAGCAGCACTTGGAACAAAGCATTTTTTAAGCGAACTGGATGCCCTTTGCGGTGCAGTCCATATTCCAACTCAGCCAAAGTCACACTAGAAATCACCACTTGACCCATAGGAACTTGCGTCAATCGCGCCAACAAGTCGCTGTCGCGCCCTTGCATGATGTGGCTAACGATATTGGTATCCAGCATGTAGCGCAACGTCATTCCGTCCAACCTTCAAACGGATCGCGGCGTGAAGATGCAGGGGTTTTGCTTTGGCGGCGCTCAATCAGCAAATCATCTGGTGCGTTGAGGGCGACAACATCAAGCAAGCCCTGCCAATCCGTCGGTTTACGCGAAAGCACCACATCACCCGTATTAGGGTCGTGCCGAATAAAAACCTCCGCCACATCAAACCGAAACTCCAACGGCAAGCGCACCGCTTGGCTGCGACCTGTGGCAAATATTTTGGCGGTTTGTAGCATGATGAATCTCCAAATGACATGGTATATCTCATGATACATATCAATTGAAGTGTTGTCAAACGGTCAGTTTTTATGTGCTGACACGGGCAAGCCATTTTGACTCAAATATGATAGCAGTTCAGGCAATGAACACGCCGGCTAGCATCGAATTTGACCAGTATAAAACCATCAAAGTCGACTTTGTTATTTTGCTATTAATAATCTAGCAGTTTAGGCAATAAATACGCCGGCTAGTGTCATATTTGATGCTGAATTGAGTGGTTTTGTGTACTCTATACGCAAAAAACAAGATCAGACGCATATTTCGTATTTCGCGACTCAAGACAGTATGATAAATTTTTTAAATCAAAACCATAATATGCATTATCTAGTTGTAGATGGAATGCTCTCGGGCACCGGAATTAAAGATGCAATCGAAGGCGGTTATCTCGGTCTTAATGAATTAGGTCTTTCCGCTGAATTTGTAAATGACATGTCGCTTTGGCTACATAGTTATGAAAACGCACATTATCTTCAGTTCAATGATCCAGAAGTAGTTGCAGCCCTAGACTCGCAAGGACTTCTCTTGTGTAAAAGGCTTCGTGAAGAACTCCCACAGTCTAAAGTGGACTATTTTTCAAGCGCATCGATGCAAAAACTTGCTTGAATTTATCCAAAAAAATATACCGTCTTGAAGATGCCAATGCATTCCCGCCTACGCGGGAATGACAAGGGTTAGGGGTAATTTGCTTTAAACCAACAACGCATTCACCCGTCGCACATACGCCGCCGGGTCACTCGGCATGCCACCTTCAGCCAACAACGCCTGATCAAACAAAATGTGCGCCAAGTCGTTGAAGTGGACCGAGCCTTCCAGTTTCTTCACCAGCGGGTGCTCGGCGTTCACTTCCAGCACGGGTTTGACCTCTGGGGCGGTTTGGCCGGCTTGCTTCAGCATGCGCGCCAGTTGGGTGCTCATGCCGTGGTCTTGCACAACCAGACAGGCGGGTGAATCGACCAAACGGGTGGTCACGCGCACGTCTTCGGCTTTGTCTTTCAGGGCTTCTTTGAGCTTGGCGAGCAGGGGTTTGAAGGTTTCGGCGGCTTCTTCGGCGGCTTTTTTCTCGGCTTCGTCCTGCAATTTGCCCAGATCGACCGCGCCTTTGGCCACGCTTTGCAGCGGCGTGCCGTCAAATTCGTTCACATAGTTCAGCGCCCATTCGTCCACGCGGTCGGTCATCAAGAGCACTTCGATGCCTTTTTTCTTGAACACTTCCAGTTGCGGGCTGTTTTTGGCCGCGGCGGCATTGTCGGCGGTGATGTAGTAAATCGCCTCTTGGCCGTCCTTCATGCGGGCTTTGTAGTCGGCAAAGCTGACAGTAACAGAATCCGTGGTGGTGCTTGAAAAGCGCATCAGCTTGGCCAGGCGGTCTTTGTTGGCAAAGTCTTCTCCCAGACCTTCTTTGAGCACAGCGCCAAATTCGGCATAAAACGCGTCAAATTTGCCCAATCCGGCTTCCTGCTCGGCCTTTTCTTCGGTCGTCAACACATCTTCCACCATGTCAGGCGAACCTTTAACTGGCAAAGCGTTGTGTTTTGCCAAATCTTCCAGCATGCCCAGCACGCGCTTGGTGCAGCCTTCGCGGATGGCCTTCACGTCGCGGCTTTCCTGCAGCAGTTCGCGGCTCACGTTCAGCGGCAGGTCGTTGGAATCGACCACGCCTTTGACAAAGCGCAGGTAGCCCGGCAACAGCGCCTCGGCATCATCCATGATGAAAACGCGTTTGACGTAAAGTTTCAGCCCCGAGTTGCGCTCGCGGTTGTACAAATCCATGGGCGCCTTGCTGGGGATGTACAGCAGCTGGGTGTACTCTTGGTTGCCTTCGACGCGGTTGTGGGTGTGCGCCAGCGCGTCTGCATGGTCGTGGCTGATTTGTTTGTAAAAGTCCTGGTATTGCTCAGGCGTGATGTCTTTTTTGGCGCGTGTCCACAGGGCGCTGGCTTGGTTAACGGTTTCCCATTCGCCAGTCATCACCATGCCGCCGCCCTTTGTTCCTTGATTCATGCCTTTGGATGGGTCGTCTCCGTCAATCGGCTCGCCCTCTTTCCACTCTTCCTTCTCCATCAAAATCGGCAGGCTGATGTGGTCGGAATACTTGGCGATGATGCCCTTGAGCTTCCAGTTGTTGGCGTAATCCAACGCATCGTCGCGCAGGTGCAGGGTCACGCTGGTGCCGCGCTGGGCGCGGTCAATGCTTTCGACCTCAAAGTCGCCCGAGCCGCCACTCACCCATCTGACGCCGTCGGCCGTTGGCAAACCTGCTCGGCGCGATTCAACCGTGATTTTGTCCGCCACGATGAAGCCCGAGTAAAAACCCACGCCGAATTGGCCGATCAGCTGCGAATCTGCCTTTTGGTCGCCCGACAGCTTGGACACAAAGTCCTTGGTGCCGCTTTTGGCGATGGTGCCCAGGTTGTCGATGGCTTCTTGCTGGCTCAGGCCAATGCCGTTGTCGGCAATCGTCAGCGTTTTGGCTTCTTTGTTGAAGCTGACGCGGACTTCCAGATGGGGTGCTTCTTCAAACAAAGACGGGTCGTTCAGCGCCTCAAAACGCAGCTTGTCGCAGGCGTCGGAGGCGTTGGAGATCAGCTCGCGCATGAAAATCTCTTTGTTGGAGTACAACGCGTGTGTGACTAAATGCAGCAATTGGGCAACTTCAGCCTGAAAAGAGAGGGTTTGCTTGGTCATGATTCTTATAAGTGGGGTGATCGAATGGAAAATCTATGCCTCAAAAGGCAGTCTGCTAGTTTAGCTTGGGTTAGCTTGGGTTTTTGTCACCGGCAGAACACAAACTAGATAGTGGCGCTGCCTGAGATTTCAATATCAACTTCATAGAACAGGCTACACACATGACACGCAACTCCAAAAAATGGTCTGCTGAATTTTTGGGCACTTTCTGGCTCACCTTGGGCGGCTGTGGTAGCGCCGTACTGGCTGCCGCGTTTCCGGGCGTCGGAATCGGACTTTTAGGCGTTTCTTTGGCGTTTGGCTTGACCGTGCTCACCGGCGCTTACGCATTGGGCCCGATGTCTGGCGGCCATTTCAACCCAGCGGTGTCGATTGGCTTGGTCGTCGGTAAGCGCTTTTCAGCGTCAGAATTACCCGGCTACATCATTTCCCAAGTCTTAGGCGCAGTCGCAGCGGCTGCGGTTTTGTACCTCATCGTCTCTGGCAAGGGTGATTTCAAAGGCGTAGGCGGCTTTGCCAGCAACGGCTTTGGCGCAAATTCACCTGGTGGATTCAGCATGATGTCGGTATTGGTCACTGAAGTCGTGATGACGGCGATCTTCCTCATCGTTATCTTGGGCGCTACTGCCAAACGCGCAGCCGCAGGTTTCGGCGGTTTGGCGATTGGCCTGTGTTTGACGCTGATTCACCTCGTCTCCATCCCCGTGTCCAACACCTCCGTCAACCCCGCCCGCAGCACCGGTCCCGCGCTGTTTGCACAAACTGGCGCGATGGGTGATTTGTGGCTGTTTTGGGTGGCGCCTATTGTGGGTGCTGTGATTGGCGCGTTGATTTACAGCCTGCTGTTGGCTGACGAGTAAGCTAGAAATAGAGGTTAAAACCGGCTAGAAGCTCATTTTCGAGACCGAATATGCCTCAAGCCGGCGTATTTATTGCCTAAACAGCTATAAAAAATATAGCAAACAAAATTTAATTTGAAGATAAAATCAGTTGACTAGTCTGATCAAAACGCGTGAAATCTTGGTCAAAACTCACCAGCCGCGCGCCTGAGCTTTGAGCTAGCGCGGCTAGGTAAGCATCTGTCCATAACCGAGTTGGTAAAGGCTGGTTTATTGAATGAGAGACGACTAAACCCTGCAAAACTGAGTCACATGGCTTAGGTTCGGTCAGTAAATCTACCCCTGCAACAGCTCGAAACTGTTGATATAGAGCCATTGCTTGCACCAAATTCAGCACGCCTTGCCCCATCACTTTAGGTTGCGACAGCAAGCGAACCAATCCAAGCATGGTCACGCGGCAAAACCACAGATTGCGCTCGCCAGCAGGCCTGGCTTGCACGCTGTCCCAATACTGTTTTGCTGCAGCGTGATGCGGGTGTTCTTCAACGGCCAGCGCCAGCCAGACGTTGATGTCAGGCAGATCGCCCGAAACTGTGCCGCCATTGAAAAGCCATGGCAAACCTGCGGCCTCCCGCACTTCGTGCACAGCTTTGGATGTTTGCGTTGTGTATTTCAATTCAGTCATCTAACAGCGCGATTAAGTTTGCATTGCTGAACTCATGGGCTTGCAAAGCCATAGGTGCACCAAGTCGAATGCTCGGTAAGGCAGCTGGGGCAGATTCAGCGGCAACCGGTGTTTGCAAACCGCG
>JAYSZH010000213.1:0-1081 GCA_043738155.1 Polaromonas sp.
TATTCGCTGGCGGCCAGCGTCTGGACGGTGTGGCTGTGGATGACCGGCTTGAAAACCATTCCTGCCAACCGGGCCGGCGTGTTCACCGTGATGCTGCCGGTCAGCGCGGCGGCGGTGGGCGTGGGGATTTTGGGCGAGTCGCTCAATGGTGCGCAGATGGCCGCCTTTGCCGTGGCGCTGGCCGGGGTGGTGCTGGCCACGCTGCCGGAGCGCGGCGCATCCAAGCCATCAAAAGCCGCGCCGCTGAATTGATGAGTTCGTTGAGTGACGTTTCTCTGGAATGAAAGCACCTTGACCAGCAATAGCCACATGCACTCTGGATAGGCCTGGGTTTTTTCTTTGACGCTGCGGGCTAATTAAAACGAATGCGCTCTACTATCAAGAATGTCAAAACTGAAGCGCTTGACCAAGATTCAGCTTGAACAGCAGTCAAAGAAATTCTTGAAAACCGCCGGGTTTGACGCTATTTTTAATGTAGCTAGCTACTGAACAAGGACGATGGCAAATGGCAGTTTTTACAGTTGAAGTTGCCACGTTATGCCGCAGCGATTTGCGGTAGATATCACGTTAGCGCGCATGAAACAGCCTTGGTACGTTTGGTTGTTCTGGGTCGTGGCACTATTGCCAAGCATGGTTGTTGCGCTGCTCTTGCTGGCGTTCGCAGCTGGAGGGCGTGGGCACGTAAACGCCGCGAATGTCATCGTTCTTGCTGTTTCCACCGTTTCAGTATTCTTTGCGACGAAGGCGATGTTTGCGAGAGGGCACTTGTTTTCTGGATTTGCATTGGCATTTCTACTGCTCCCATTGATCTATGCGCTTGAACAGTTGCATGACGGTGTGCTTGCTTTATTCACGCGGTAATGGGCACATGCTCGCTAACAAGTCGGCGAACACGGACCGCGTTACGGCAGGCTGCGCCCGCCTACGCGCGGCCGGTTGCCTCCGACGTTAAAGCGCAGTAGTTTTGACCAGCAAATGACTTAAAAAAATCAAAACACCCTTTAGCGCAAGCACACTCTGTGCTGGCAGCTATGAATTCAGCAGCAAAAATCTGCCAGCTGCTTTGAACAGCGCGATGGCA
>JAYSZH010000214.1:0-2677 GCA_043738155.1 Polaromonas sp.
AAAAAACATAAATATATTTATATTTGATAATCTTTTGAAAATACGAAGTAGTTTGGCTGGCCTGATTGAGTACCACCGGACAGCAATCAGTCCGCAAACGGCATAAAAAGTGAGCACATCGCCATAATATATAAATATGCCGTGCAATATGCCAACCAATAATAGTTTTTTATACCGTGTTTTCAATCGCGATTTAACATGCAACTTGTTAGCGTTCGTTTGAAATGCAATGCTACAAAGGGTATAACCAAACAAAAAACACAATAGCGGATAAGCCTTGCCTTGAAACAAAGCGGCCAAAAAGCCATTTATCCATATTGCGACTGATGAATCGGCAGGAATTGGCGCACCCAGCGGCATTGGATAGTTTGGTGCTGATGCATACCCCATACCATTCACGATAAATACCCCAAGCAAGGCCAACGCCCGTAACGCATCAACCCAAGGCTCACGGGTCGTACTTGAAAGTATCAAACCTTCAGTTTCGATGTAAGGTGTTTGAACACTTCACCCACCGCCACCTTGGTAGCCTCCGCATCGCGGCGGTGCTGGTATTCGACCTGACCTTCTTTGAGGCTCTTGTCGCCGATGGTGACGCGGTGCGGCACGCCGATGAGTTCCCACTCGGCAAACATGATGCCTGGGCGTTCGCCACGGTCGTCCAAGATGACGTCGACACCTGCGGCCAGTAGCTCGGCGTAGAGCTTCTCGCCAGCGGCTTTGACGTCTGGGCTGCGGTCTGGGCCGACCATGCAGATGACGACGGTGAAAGGCGCAATCGCGTCTGGCCAGATGATGCCTTTGGCATCGTGGTTTTGCTCGATAGCAGCGGCTGGCAGGCGGGTGATGCCGATACCGTAACAGCCCATTTCCAAGAACTGCGGCTTGCCGTTGTTGTCCAAAAACGTGGCATTCATGGCTTTGCTGTACTTGGTGCCTAGGTAAAAGACGTGACCGATTTCGATGCCGCGCTCGATCGCCAAGACGCCTTTGCCATCAGGCGAGGCGTCGCCGGCGACGACGTTGCGGATGTCTGCGACGACTGCGCCTTCACGTCCCCCTGTGACATTTGGCCAAATGTCCCTTTCAAAATTAACACCAGTCATGTGGAAATCGGGTTCATTCGCGCCGCAAACCCAATCAGTCATGGTCACCACTTCGCGGTCTACGACGAGTTTCACGGGAAGTTTCGTGCTGATTGGCCCCAGATAGCCGGGCTGGCAGCCAAAGTGCGCTTCAATTTCAGGCACGGTGGCGAAGCGGAAATCTGTCAAACCAGCCAGCTTACCGACTTTGACTTCGTTCATGTCGTGGTCGCCGCGCAGCAGCAAGAGCCAGACTTGGGTTTTGACAATTGCGCCCTTCTCATCCTTTTGATCGGTTGCCAAAACGAGGGATTTGACCGTGTTTTGCAGCGGAATGCCGAGTAACTCTGCCACGTCAGCACAGGTGGATTTACCCGGTGTGGCGGTTTTGGTCATGGTTTGCGTGCCCGCTTTACCAGATGCAACGGGAGGAGCAGCCTCGGCCTTTTCCATGTTGGCGGCGTAGTCACTGCCGGTGCTGTAGACGATGGCGTCTTCACCCGTGGCGGCGATGACTTGGAATTCTTCGCTCAAATCGCCACCAATCGCGCCGCTGTCAGCAGCGACCGCGCGGTAGGTCAAGCCAAAGCGGTCAAAAATCTTGCGGTAAGCGCCAGCCATGACTTGGTAGCTGGCTTTGGCGCTGTCCATGTCGCGGTCAAAGCTGTAGGCGTCTTTCATGGTGAACTCGCGGCCGCGCATCAGGCCAAAGCGTGGGCGGCGCTCGTCACGGAATTTGGTCTGGATTTGGTAGAAGTTTTTCGGTAATTGTTTGTAACTTCTAATCTCTTGGCGCGCCAAGTCGGTCACCACTTCTTCACTGGTGGGTTGCACCACAAAATCGCGATCATGGCGGTCTTTGATGCGCAGCAGCTCATCGCCCATTTTCTCGAACCTACCTGTCTCTTGCCAATACTCGGCGGGTTGAATCACGGGCATGGAGACTTCCACAGCGCCAGCGCGGTTCATTTCCTCTCGCACAATGGCTTCCACCTTGCGGATGACGCGCAAACCCATGGGCATGTAGGTGTAGATGCCAGCGCCCAATTTTTTGATCATGCCGGCGCGCATCATCAGCTGGTGGCTGGCAATTTCAGCATCGGCTGGGGCTTCTTTGAAGGTGGAGATGAAGAATTGGGAGGCTTTCATGGGCTGCTATTTGCTTGAATTAAAGGGAGATTTCGGACTATTTTGAGTAATTTTAAGTATAGAGGCAAAGAATTTTTCGGTTGAACCTCTTGCGAGCTGCGAACCGCTGTGCATAATGGACTCAATATAAAAATTTAGGGTTTGATTATGCTTGACCGCGAAGGGTTTAGACCCAACGTCGGCATCATCTTGCTCAACCAGAAGAATCAAGTATTTTGGGGCAAACGCATTCGCACCCACTCGTGGCAGTTTCCGCAGGGTGGCATTGACCGGGGTGAAACCCCCGAGCAGGCCATGTTCAGGGAGTTGCATGAAGAAGTGGGTCTCCACCCGGAGCATGTGCGGATTGTGGCTCGAACACGTGACTGGTTGCGCTACGAGGTGCCAGACAGGTTCATACGACGCGATGCGCGTGGCTTTTACAAAGGCCAAAAACAGATTTG
>JAYSZH010000215.1:0-1065 GCA_043738155.1 Polaromonas sp.
CCCCGAAGTTCTCATACTTGACGAACCCACACGGGGCATTGACGTGGGCGCGAAGTACGAGATCTACACCATCATTGCGCAGTTGGCCAGTGAAGGCAAATGCGTGATCATGATTTCAAGTGAGATGCCCGAGCTGTTGGGCATGTGCGACCGAATTTGTGTGCTCAACGAAGGCACGTTTGTGGCTGAATTTAAAGCCGCAGAAGCCACCCAAGAAAAAATTATGCGATCTATCGTGACATCAGGAGTGAATTGACATGGCAACTACAACCCATTTAGAAACCAAAAGGCCTGCAGGCGGTGCAGGTTTTCTAAAAAGCAACCTGCGCGAGTATGGGTTATTGATCTCACTCGTCGCCATCATGGTGTTTTTTCAGGTGATGACGAACGGTACGCTGTTCCAGCCGCTAAATCTCACCAACTTGATTTTGCAAAACAGCTACATCATTGTGATGGCATTGGGCATGCTGCTTGTTATTGTGGCGGGGCATATCGATCTGTCTGTGGGTTCGGTGTGCGGATTCGTTGGTGCGGTCGCGGCTGTATTGATGGTTGAATACGAAATGCATTTTGTTCCTGCCACGCTCATCTGCCTGATTTTAGGTGGTGCCATTGGTGCGGCACAGGGCTACTGGGTGGCGTTTTACAAAATTCCGTCTTTCATCGTGACGCTGGCTGGCATGTTGGTGTTCAAGGGTTTGGCGCTAGCCGTTTTGGGTGGTTCATCGGTGGGGCCATTTCCTGCTGATTTTCAACTTTTAAGCACCGGTTTTATTCCTGACCCTTTCTCGGGTGAGAACCTGCGTATCTTGTCTTTGGTGGTGGGTGTTTTGATCGCATTGGGGCTGCTCATCAGCAAAGTACGCGAACGGGCTGACCGCATCAAACACGGCATGGACAACGAGCCAACCGCATTTTTTGTTGTGAAGAATCTGATTTTTGTGGCCATGATCACCGCATTCAGCTACCTGCTGTCGTCTTACAAAGGTTTGCCCAATGTGCTGATTGTGATGCTTTTGCTGATGTTTGCTTATGATTTTGTGACCTCTAAAACAACGGTTGGCA
>JAYSZH010000216.1:0-6633 GCA_043738155.1 Polaromonas sp.
AATAGACCGCGTGAATGTTTGGGCTTTAAAACACCTGCTGAGGTATTATTCGAACTCAATCCGCGCTGTCGCGCTTCGATTTAGAAGTCACGATTTACATCTATAAATCTTCTAAACTCGCTCAATAATCAGCGCAATGCCCTGTCCCACGCCAATGCACATGGTGCACAGCGCATAGCGGCCTTTGATAACTTCCAGCTGATTCAACGCTGTCGTCACCAAGCGTGCGCCACTCGCACCCAATGGATGCCCCAGAGCAATCGCACCACCGTTGGGGTTGACGCGGGCATCGTCGTCGTCAATGCCCAAATCGCGCAAAACAGCCAAACCTTGAGCGGCGAAGGCTTCGTTGAGTTCGATCACGTCCATCTGCTCGAGTGTCAAACCCGTCAAAGCCAGCACTTTGCGGGTTGCAGGCGCAGGGCCGAAACCCATGATGCGCGGTGCAACGCCAGCGGTGGCCATGCCGACCACGCGGGCGCGGGGCTTCAAGCCGTATTTTTTAACCGATTCTTCATTGGCCAGTAGCAAAGCACAAGCGCCGTCGTTCACGCCAGAGGCGTTGCCGGCAGTGACTGTGCCCTCTGGTTTGACGATGGGTTTGAGCTTGGCGAGCACGTCCAAGGTGGTGGCACGGGGGTGTTCGTCTTGGCTGACGACGAGCGGGTCACCTTTTTTCTGCGGGATAGATACCGGTGTGATTTCAGACTTGAAAAACCCACTTTGTTGGGCTTTGACGGCGTTTGCCTGAGAACGCATCGCCATCAAATCCTGCGCGGCGCGGTCGATATTGAAGTCGGCAGCGACGTTTTCTGCGGTTTCGGGCATGGAATCGACGCCGTACTGCGCTTTCATGGCTTTGTTGATGAAACGCCAACCGATGGTGGTGTCGTAAACCGTGTTGTTACGGCTGAACGCAGATTCAGCTTTTGGCATCACAAAGGGGGCGCGGCTCATGCTTTCCACACCACCTGCAATCATCATGCTGGCTTCGCCTGATTTGATAGCGCGGGCGGCAGTACCTATGGCGTCCAGACCCGAACCACACAAGCGGTTGATGGTTGCCCCCGGTACATCAATGGGCAAACCAGCCAACAAGGACGACATGTGGGCGACGTTGCGGTTGTCTTCACCGGCCTGGTTGGCGTTGCCATAAATCACATCGGTAACGGCTGCCCAATCGACGCTGGGGTTACGCGCCATGAGGGCACGAATCGGAATGGCTCCCAAGTCGTCGGTACGGACGGATGACAGAGCGCCGCCGTAGCGACCAAAAGGGGTGCGGATGGCGTCGATGATGTAGGCTTGGGTCATGTTTTTCTTTCAATACGTCTCTAAATGCAAACGACCTTCTTTTTTGAGCGCTGCACCCACTGTATCCCAAGACAGACCCGCGTCTTCCGCGATGTGACGCATAGCGGACAGCACGCCCTCCTCCATGCTCTTCAGGCCACAGACGTAAAAGCAGGTGTTGGCATCGGTTAGCAGGGGTGCTAAATCAGCGGCACGTTCACGCATCAGGTCTTGCACATAGCGCTTAGGCTGACCGGGTGTGCGGGAGAAGGCGAAGTTGTTGTCGATGAAGTCTTTGGGCAGGCTTTGCAATGGGCCAAAGTACGGCAGTTCTTCTTTGGTCCGTGCGCCGAAGAACAAAAGCAATTTGCCGCCGTCAAACTTGCCCGACTGGCGCAAACGGCGTCGCCATTCGGTCATGGCGCGCATGGGGGCGCTGCCGGTGCCGGTGCAGATCATCACGATGTTCGATTTCGGGTGGTTAGGCATCAAGAAACTGCTGCCAAACGGGCCGATGACCTGAACGGTGTCGCCCACATTCAAGTCGCACATGTAATTGGAGCCGACACCACGAACTGGGTTGCCTTGGTGGTCTTCCAGTACGCGTTTGATGGTCAGGGACAGGTTGTTGTAACCTGGCCGCTCACCATTGCGTGGGCTGGCGATGGAGTATTGGCGGGCGTGATGTGGTTTGCCTTGCCCATCCACGCCAGCGGGCAATATACCGATGGATTGGCCCTCAAGTACGGGAAATGGCATGGTGCCAAAATCAAGCACGATATGGTGGGTGTCGTAATCGGCACCACTGGTTTTCCCAACTTCTGTCACCCTTACATTGCCGACAACCGTGGCGGTGACGGGCGATTTAGGGCCATACAGGTTGGTATAAGCATGGGCAGCCGACCACGGTGGCATCGTTGCGCCGTAGCCAACATTGACCGCAGTACTCGTGTTGGTTTGGAAAGCGGTATCGACAACAGCAGGTGACGTGTTTGCCGTTGCCATGGCTGCTTCGATGTTTTCAGGAGTCGATTCAACGCCAAATTGTTCGGCGAGTTGTTCTGCGCTCAGCTCTGCGGGCAAATCATCCCAAGTCAATTGGACCTCTGGCGAGTAGGCTGCACTGCGCGGCATCATGCGCCAGTTGTCAATCGAGCCAGTTGGACATGGCGAGATGCAGTCCATGCACAGATTGCACTTGGTGGCGTCGACCACGTAATTGCGCGAATCATGCGTGATGGCCTGCACCGGACAAATCGCTTCGCAGGTGTTGCAGCGAATACAAATCTCGGGGTCTATGAGATGCTGTTTGATGATTTCGGTATTCATATAAGTATCGATTTTAAAACAGCAAATGCCGCCGCGCTAGGCTGCCCCAAGCAAGGCACGTCCCCCACTGAGGGCAGCGCAGTACGTGAAGCGACAAGCGTGGGGGCCTCATCTTTTAATTAAACCGCACGTACTCGAAATCTGCCGCTTGGCGGTTGATGCCGATATTTGGCGGTGAAATCCAATTGGCAAACTTGCCAGGCTCCACCACGCGCCCCATCAAGCTGGCGACGTAAGCGCGGTCTTCAGCGGTAGGCAACCACTCGTCCATTTTGGCTGCCCATTCGTTGGCAGACACCAACTGACCTTCTGGCGACACTTTAACACCCGACAAAGCACCAATGTTGCGGTTGAATGCCTTGTGCGGCACTTTGAGCGTGTAGTTAATGCCAGCTTTCGAAAGCACGCGATTCCAACGATCTACACCCGCCACTGAATCGGTGATGTAGTCATCGCGCAGCACTTCGTTCAAACCATTGAGCAGCGGAACTTCTTTTTCTTGCAACTTGCCGTCACGTGATTCCAGCACTTTGTAGGTTTGACCTTTCAAAATGTGGTCGTCCGTGCGTTTGCTTTCTTCGTAGCGACCTTTGAGACCAGAGCTGTAGAAAATCGCCGCGTTGCTAGACTCATCAGCACCAAACAAATCGATGGTGACGCTGTAGTGGAAGTTGATGTAGCGCTGAATGGTCGGCAAATCAATCACGCCTTCAGCGCGTAGCTTGCTGACGTCGTCGGTCTTGAGTTCATTCATCGCACGTGCAGTGCGTGCCAGCACGCGAGAAATACCGCTTTCGCCCACAAACATGTGGTGCGCTTCTTCGGTCAACATGAACTTGGTGGTACGAGCCAGCGGGTCAAACGCGCTTTCAGCCAAGGCCGCCAACTGAAACTTGCCGTCGCGGTCGGTAAAGTAGGTGAACATGAAAAAGCTCAACCAATCTGGCGTGGCTTCGTTGAAAGCGCCCAAAATACGTGGGTTGTTTTCGTCGCCAGAGCGGCGCACCAACAAGGCATCCGCCTCTTCACGACCATCACGGCCAAAGTGTTTGTGCAATAAATACACCATCGCCCACAGGTGGCGACCTTCTTCGACATTGATTTGAAACAGGTTGCGCAAGTCATACATGCTTGGCGCTGTGTTGCCCAAATGGCGTTGTTGCTCTACAGATGCTGGCTCGGTGTCGCCCTGCGTGACGATGATGCGGCGCAGGTTGGCGCGGTGTTCGCCAGGCACGTCTTGCCAAACTTTTTCGCCGATGTGGTCACCAAAATGGATTTTGCGATCCGTCTCGCCTTGGTTCAAAAAGATGCCCCAACGGTAATCACGCATTTTGACGTGACCAAACTGTGCCCAACCCTGCGGGTCAACGCTCACTGCGGTGCGCAAATACACATCCATATCGGTTGAACCGACGGGCCCCATGTCGTCCCACCAGTTGATGAAGTTGGGCTGCCATTGCTCCAAAGCGCGTTGCAAGGTGCGGTCTTCACCGAGGTTGACGTTGTTTGGGATTTTTTCGCTGTAATTGATACTCGACATCTTGAACTCCAAAAGTAGGTGATGTTTTTTGCGTGAAATGACGCGGTTACTGACTGAATTAAAACTTGTATTTAAAAACCCAGTGGTCTTCTGCGGTTACGGTGCGCCACACTTACCCACACCGTACAACTAATTTTTCAAGGGGCTTAAACGCGATTCCAATCAAAGGCTGTCTTCTCACCTTTGCCATAAACCTTCAACGCGCCTTTTTCACCCACCGCATTTGGTCGCTGGAAAATCCAGTTCTGCCAAGCTGTGAGGCGACCAAAAATGCGGGTATTCATGTTTTCCTGGCTGTTGAAGCGCAGGTTGGCTTCCATGCCGGTCAAAGCATCGGGCGACATGGCCACGCGTTCTTCGACGGCGATGCGAACTTCGTCCGTCCAATCAATATCGTCGGGGTTGGCTGTCACCAAACCGATGGCAAAAGCGGCATCCGCGTCTAAAGCCTGACCCGCTTGGGCGCGCACCGCTTCAAGCGCTGGCACCTCGTCGTAAAAACGACGACCCAAGCGACTTTGCCCTGTAGCCATGGGGTAAATGCCGAAATTAACATCGGCAACCGTGATTTTGGGTGCTTTGGCTTCGTCATCAGGCAAGGCCAAGTGGTAGCTGCGGTCGCAAGCCAACGCCAACTCAAGCAATGTGCCCGAAAAGCAAGAACCGGCTTCGATCAATGCAAACAAACTGCGTGATGACACATCCAAACGGCTGAAGGTGCGGCGCAGCAGACCAATCGTCTCACGGACAAACCAGTGGTCTTTGTTTGCCAACATCAATGCGTCACTGGCCAAGACGTCGGCAGCATTGCCTTCGGTTTTGATCAACCAAGTGCCAATATCGAGTTCGTTGGTACGCATTTGCAAAATCGCGTCTTCTAATTCACGCCCCATTTGCATAGGCCACCAGTTGGCGCCGGCTTCGACCATGGCTGCTGGCGTTTGCGGCAGAGCTTCTGTGGGCGCTTTGACGGTAAAGGTTGCGACGCGTCTTGCGCGGTCAATCTCCACAGTAACAAAGCCGTAGCGCAGAGCATCGGCCTCGACCGTACGCTTCAACGGGGTTAATGCCACACCCTCACCCAATTTAGCATCGGCAGGACGGTCACTCTTCGCAGCGAGTTCCAAAGCACGCGCCTGTACCTTTTCAGCAAAAACCGCTGGCTTGGCAATATCGTCCACCAAGCGCCAATCTTTGGCCTTCTGGCCGCGCACACCTTCAACACTTGTGCAAAACAAGTCAGCCAAATCGTGGCGGACATGGCGTTTGTCCGTCACACGGGTTAAACCGCCTGTACCGGGCAATACGCCAAGCAAGGGCACTTCAGGCAAACTGACAGCAGAAGCGCGGTCATCCACCAAAATAATCTCATCACATGACAGCGCCAATTCGTAACCACCGCCCGCGCATGCACCGTTGACGGCAGCTAGAAACTTCAAACCGCTGTAGGTCGAAGAATCTTCCAAACCATTGCGTGTTTCATTGGTAAATTTGCAGAAATTGACTTTCCACGAATGGCTGGAAACGCCCAACATGAAAATATTTGCACCTGAACAAAACACTTTATCCTTAGCACTGGTCATCACGACGGTGCGCACCTCAGGATGCTCGAAGCGGATGCGGTTGACGGCATCATTCAACTCAATATCCACACCCAAGTCGTAGCTGTTTAGTTTGAGCTTGTAACCCGGGCGCAAACCTGCGTTCTCATCAATGTCTACCGCCAAAGTGGCCACCGGGCCGTTGAACGACAGTTTCCAGTGCTTGTATTGCGATGGGTTGGTTTGGTATTCAACTTTTGGCGATTCAACATGTGACGATGAACTCATGAGATTGACTCCTGTTTAAGTTAATTTGCAAAATACTGCATATTTTTGAGGTTTATGCATCATATTGCACAAAAATAGATGCGTCAAGCAGTTTTTGAAAAATATTTCATCTTTTACACAAAAATGCAAAGTCGCGTAAATAACGATGCAATTTGCTATATATTTTATAGCTACTTAGGCAATAAATACGCCGGCTAAAGGCATAAATGACACTTAAAATTGGAATTTACGACGCCATCATGGCGATATCATGACGCGATCATGACGTCATCAACAAACGCGACTTTACCTGCGCACTGAGCAGCTCAAACGTCGCATCTTCACCCTGCGCACTGGTGTTGATGGTCACATCAGCCTTAGAGTAAAAGGCAGCGCGGCCTTTCAAAATCTGCTTCAAGTCTTCCATCGCCTCTTTACTCGAAGCCATGGGACGCATATCGCCTTGGGCAATCACACGCTGCATGTGGTCTTCAGGTTCAGCCTTCAACCACACGGTGGTGCAAGCAGATAGAAGCAAATTAAAGGTAGCCACATCTGACACCATGCCGCCCGGTGTGGCAATGACCGCTTGCGGATGAGATTGGATCACGGCTTCTAAAGCACGTCGCTCATAACGCCGGTAGGCATTCATGCCATAAA
>JAYSZH010000217.1:0-1059 GCA_043738155.1 Polaromonas sp.
TTATTGCCTGCGATGCTATAAAAATTGAAGTAATAATTTTAGCGAAATTTGCGTCATTTTTTGGATAAGATGAGCTTTATTAATAGCAAGGATACCCCATGCCAAGACTTCAGCCGCTCCCACCAGAGACCACGCCAGAGCTTAAAGCACATTTCGACTTCTTTTTAGGTACTTTGGGTTTTACCCCCAACAGTGTGCTGACCATGCAGCGCAAACCCAAGCTGGTGCAAGCCTTCGCGCAGCTCAATGCCGCGGTGATGGACCCGGCAGGCGAGGTCGATTTAGGCTTTAGACGGCTGATAGGCCACGTCGTCAGCAAAGTCTCAGGCTGCCTGTATTGCCAAGCGCACACCTTGCTGGGTGCGCATAACTTTGGCGTGTCTGATGCCAAATTAGCCGATATTTGGACGTATTCAACAAGTCCGTATTACAGCAAGCGCGAGCGCTTGGCGCTAGATTTCGCCCTAGCCGCCGCCAGCCAGCCCAACGCGGTGACAGATAGTCAGTTTGCCGAGCTGCAGCAGCATTGGAATGACGGCGAAATCACAGAAATCCTAGGCGTCGTCGCCATGTTCGCCTTTTTAAACCGTTGGAACGACACCATGGGAACGCCCTTAGAAGCCACACCTTTGGCCGTGGCGCAGCAAGCGCTGGGCGGGCAGGGGTGGGGTGCGGGGAAACATGTTGTCGAATAAAAAAATATGCCACTAGCTGGCGTATTTATTGCCTAAGACGCTATCAAAATTATAGTAAATCTAAGTTAAAAATTCGCAAAAATCAACTTGCTACGGCTTGCTTGGCAACCAAATCAGCATCAATTTTGCCAGCTCGCGCCACCGCTGGGCGGGCTTTGATCCGGTCAATATAGGCGCGAACCACGGGCGTTTCAGGCGCAATGCCAAACATCGTCATCCAATTCAGCGCAGCGCCCCACAGCACATCAAGAGCGGTGAAAGTGTCACCAAGCATGTAATCACCTTTGCCAAGCTGCCCAGTCACGGCGTTCCAAACGTCGTCTAAAGTGCCATAAGGCATCATGGAAGCCGCGCCAGGCTCGCG
>JAYSZH010000218.1:0-6614 GCA_043738155.1 Polaromonas sp.
TGTCAGCGCATCTTTGTCGCGGGTTTGCGAGGCGGCCAGCACGTACAGGTTGTCGCACTGCTTGTCTTTGATCAGAGCCTGGTTCAGGTTGGCCTCTCCCTGGATGACGTTGATCAGGTCATACACCACACGGCGTTCGCAGCCCATGATTAAGTCCAGGTTGCGCAAGCCCACATCAAAATCGATGACAGCGGTTTTGTGGCCACGCAGAGCCAACCCGGTTGCAAAGCTGGCGCTGGTGGTGGTCTTGCCAACGCCACCTTTGCCGGAAGTCACCACGATGATTTTTGCCATAAGTTAAACGTCTTTCAAGTATAAAAATTAAGTCTTTGGGGTTTTTAAGTTTTCAATGCTTCAATAAGCAATTTGTCCTGCCCATCGTTGCTCAAGCGAACCTGCGCAGCCTTGCCACGCACGTCGTCAGCCAGTGGTTTTTCGCTGGTACGGTAGATACCGGCGATAGAAATCAACTCTGGCTCCAAACAGGTCGAGAAAATGCGCGCGTGGACATTGCCACTGGCGCCAGCCATCGCCTTGCCGCGCAAGGGGGCGTACACATGAATATTGCCATCGGCCACCACTTCGGCACCCTGGTTGACCATGGCTAAAATCACCAGGTCGGCACCGCGGGCATAGATTTTTTGCCCTGAACGCAGTGGCTTGTCAATCACCATGGTGGCCACCCCAGCAACTTCATGAGCCACTTTTTGAGATGCAGCTTGGATCACGACTTCTGGTGTAACAATTTCGGTGAGCGTGGGAAAGGCTGTCGCTTCAGCAACAGGACTCAAACGCGGCATATCCGTTGGTGCCTCCACCAGACCAAAAGTGCGTGCTGATTCGATCCAGGCAGCATTGGCGCCACGTACCGCCACAGGCACCAAGCGACACGCTTTGAGCACCTTCAACAAAGGTGTTAAATCCTGCACCGGCAGATTGGTGTCTAGGTTTGAGAAATCGAGGATCAGCGCGTCACGGTCAAAAAAATCAGCACTTTCGCCAAGTGGACCAAATTTTGCTGATAAATCAGCAGCCAATGCGCTCCAATCAGCTGTTTTTATCATCAAAGCGACTGTTTGCAGATGGGCGCTTTTGATTTTAAAAGATTCGGGTGCCTGCTTTTTTTGTTTGATTGTGGAATTGACTGCGGAAATAACGGGGGAAGTATCGGGGGAAGTATCGGCGGAAATAACGGACATGTAAAAATCGGGAAAAGTGAGACCGCAAGAATGCGAACATTGAGGGAGCGAGTATTGAGGGAACACCTCATATGACATTCGATTTTACTTGATAGAAAAGCAGTTATTTAGCCATCAGTTGTCGCCAGACGTTACGAATGTGCCACCCCCAAACGTTGATGCAACAGCGTACTGGTGGTGGTGTATTGCAAAAGCGTAGGCGTATTCGGGAAAATGATTGCCGCCGCTGCAAAAGAGGCCAGCGCAGCCTCATGAAAACCGCACAAAATCAGCTTCTTTTTACCGGGGTAGGTGTTGATGTCACCCACGGCAAAAATCCCCGCTTCGTTGGTTTGAAACTTCTCAGTATCAACTTTGAGTTGTTTTCGATCGATGTCTAAGCCCCAATCGGCTACAGGACCAAGCTTAGGGGACAAGCCTTGCAGAACCAACAGCGTATCTACGGGCAGCGGCGCCGTTTTGCCATCTACATCCGTCACCTGAAGGGCGGTCAGTTGCTGGTTTTGCTCTTCAAAACCGGCAATTTGCCCAATACGCAGCTGCAGTTTGCCTGCTGCAATCAGCTTACGCATTGTTTCCAGCTTGTTGGGTTCGGCTTTGAACACGTCACGGCGATGCAGCAGAGTTATTTGCTTTGATGCATCGCTCGCGAGCTCAATCGCCGCATCAACAGCAGCATCCTCACTGCCCACAACAGTGATTTGTTCCCCCGCAACATCAGCTGCAGCACCTAGATGATAGATAAGCTGAGTGCCTGCAAACGCGTCCAAACCCGTAATGGTCAGTTTTTTTGGCAGAAATGCGCCCACGCCGGCAGCGATAAAGATGGTTTTGGCTAAAAATGTCTGACCAACGGGGCATGCATGGCTTGCGATTTTTACTAAAAACTGCCCATTTTCTTGCTTCGCCAATGCGTTGACTTGCTGATTCAGGTGAAATGGTGGCTTGAACGGCTTGATTTGTTCTAAAAGCGATGCCACCAGTTGCCGTCCAGTTGTGGCCGGCGTACCTGGAATATCGTAAATCGGTTTGTCAGGGTACAGCTCAATGCACTGGCCACCCACATAGGGCAGGGCATCAACAATATGGGATGAGATACCCAGCAAACCCAGCTCAAATGCCTGAAACAAACCCACCGGCCCCGCACCAATGATGAGGGCTTGGGTAGCGATGGGCTGATTCATGTTGGGATTTTTATCACCGCTCTAGCAAGCCAATCTTGCTTTTAACATCTTTCCAGTCGTCGGCGTCCGTCAAGGCTGGTTTACGTTTGGTAATGCTCTTCCAACCTTCGGCGCGGGACAATTCTACGTTCAACTTGATGAAAGCGAGTTGATCCGCAGGCACATCTTCTTCGGCGTAGATCGCGTTGACCGGGCATTCAGGGATGCAGACGGCGCAGTCTATGCACTCATCCGGGTCGATGACCAGCATGTTCGGGCCTTCGCGGAAGCAGTCAACCGGGCACACGTCCACACAGTCGGTGTATTTGCATTTGATACAGGATTCAGAAACGATATGGGTCATGGTGTGTTTTTAATACGGTATTACTATGATTTTACGAGATTCAGGCTGTGAAATCAGGATATCAACACAGCGCCAGAGGTTTTGTGGCTAGCGGTATCCACCAACACCAGCGACCCCATGCCGCGTGACTGCTTGTAGGGCACAGCGGCAATCGGCTCTTGCAGGCTAATTTCAACATGACCAATCGCGTTCGGGTCGAGCTGCGTCGCTTCTAGCTCGGCCAAAGTATTGATGTCCAGTTTGTGTACCACGCGCTTGATCTTGGCTTTGACCCAGCGGTGGCCATGCAGCGCCCAGTAGGCACGGCCGGCGATCAGCGGCTCGTCGTCCAGCCAGGCGATGGTGGCTTTGATCTCTCGGCTGGGGGTGAATGTGTCCACCGCCAGCAGCCAGTCGCCACGCGACACGTCCACTTCACGATCCAGCACGATACCTGCGCTCTGGTTCGCATCCACGCTGCCAGGGCGGCGGGCGCGATCCAGCACCTGCGCCACCGTGGCGGTTTGGCCGCTTGGCAAAATGCTGATGTGTTGACCCACGCTCACGCTGCCTGTCGCCACTCGGCCCCAGAACACGCGGCGGCCTTGTGACGTGTCGGCGCTGGATGAGAATTTCTCGACCCACTGGACGGGGAAGGCAAACGGCTGTGCTGTCTCTGCCGCCGTTGTCGGCAAAGACTCCAAAATCTGCAGCAAACTTGGCCCGTTGTACATCGCCCACTGCGGTTTGGCGTCCACCACGTTCCAGCCTTTGAGGGCGGAAATAGGCACCACAGCGGCGACGGTGATGTCAGCCGCGGTGGCAAATTTGCTCAAAGCCGCACTGATGTTGGCAAAAGCCAGTTCCGCGTTCTCAACCGCATCCAGTTTGTTGACCGTGAAAACGATGGAACGCACGCGCAGCAAATGCGCCAGCAGGCTGTGGCGGCGGGTTTGCGGCAGCAGTTCAAGCTCGGGGTTTTGCCAATCGAGCTTGCTGGCATCAACCAAAACGACCGCTGCGTCCGCGCTGGAAGCGGCGGTCACCATATTGCGGGTGTATTGCTCATGGCCGGGCGCGTCGCCGATGATGAATTTACGGTTTTCGGTGGCGAAATAGCGGTACGCCACGTCGATGGTGATGCCTTGCTCGCGCTCTGCCGACAATCCGTCGGTCAACAACGCCAGATCGGTCTCGCCCGAGCGCTGCACGCCAGCCAAGTGGTCTTGCAGCACGGCTTTGGTGTCAACCAGCAGGCGGCCGATGAGGGTGCTTTTGCCATCGTCCACGCTGCCGCAGGTGATGAATTTGAGCGCACCCTCGGTGTCATGTTGGGCAGATTGGGTGCTTGGCGGTGAAATAGATGCTGTAGTCATGATTTTAGTGGTCAAATTGCACTCTAGCCGGCGTATTTATTGCCTTAGATGCTATTGAATTTATAGTATTTAAAAATGATTATTTAAGAGCGATTATTTAAGTTCTGTCATTCCCGCGAAGGCGGGAATCCACAAGCGCCACCATGGATTCCCGCCTACGCGGGAATGACAGGAGTGGGACGAATGGATAATCTCGATTCATCAGAAATAGCCATCCTTCTTGCGCTTTTCCATCGACGCTTCAGACGTTTTGTCATCCATCCGCGTCGCGCCGCGCTCGCTCATGTCGGCGGCGAGCGTTTCAATTACCACATCAGCCGCGTTGGCGGCCAAGCTTTCGACAGGGCAGGTGCAGGTGATGTCGCCCACAGTGCGGAAGCGCACATCGCGCAGCTCAGATGTTTCGCCGGCTTTGAGCGGTGTCAGCTCGGTCACGGGGACGAGCAGACCTTTGCGCTCCACCACTTCGCGTTGATGGGTGTAGTACAGCGACGGCAGGGCGATTTGCTCGCGCTCAATGTACTGCCACACGTCCAGTTCGGTCCAGTTGCTGATCGGAAAGACGCGGAAATGCTCGCCTTGCTGAAGTTTTGTGTTGAACAAATTCCACAGCTCTGGGCGCTGCGCCTTCGGCTGCCATTGGCCAAAACTGTCGCGGTGGCTAAAAATACGCTCTTTGGCGCGGGCTTTTTCTTCGTCGCGACGCGCACCGCCAATCAGGGCGTCAAAACGGAACTCGTCAATCGCTTCCAGCAGCGTGACTGACTGGTGCACATTGCGTGATTCGCCCGGATGCGCCAGCCGCACCGTGCCGCGTTTCATGGAATCTTCCACGCTGCGAACAATCAACTCTGCACCCAGCTCCGCCGCGCGAAAGTCGCGGAAATCGGTCACTTCATGGAAGTTGTGGCCGGTGTCTATCATCAACAGCGGATACGGAATCTTGCCGGTTTTGGCATTGCCGTGGTTGCCCAGAAACGCCTTTTCAGCGCATTTGAGCAGCACCAGCGAGTCTTTGCCGCCCGAAAACAGCAGCGTCGGGCGCTCAAACGTGGCGGCTACTTCGCGCAGGATGAAGATGGTTTCCTCTTCCAGCGCGTCCAGATGCGCGTTGCTCAGATGCACGTTGGTGAGGTGCAAATCCGTCAGGTGTTTGCTGGAGAGTTCTTCGCGGACTTCTTCTATTTGTGCATTCATAAATTCGTTCTTTTCAATCTTCTGTTTTCTATCTTTTCTTGTCCCCCTCTTTGAAAAAGAGGGGTTAGTGGAGATTTAACTGCTGGCGTTGCAAAAAAATCCGCCTCAATCCCCCTTTTTTAAAGGGGGAGGTTAATTCACCTTAGTTCCGTAAAGCATGGACTTCTGGTTTGATGTCAGCATCCGCAGACACATGCAAGCCACATTCCTTCGCCGCTTCATCCTCCCACCACCAGCGCCCGGCGCGGAAATCCTCGCCCAGGCTGATGGCGCGGGTGCAGGGCGCGCAGCCGATGCTGGGGAAAAACTGGTCGTGCAGCGGGTTGTAGGCGACCTTGTGCAATTGTATGTAATGCCACACATCGCCCCAAGTCCAATTCGCCAGCGGGTTGAATTTGACGCGGCCTTTGGTGGCCAAATCGGCTTCGTCCAGCAAGGGCACCTCGGCACGCGCGCCAGATTGTTCACGGCGCAGACCTGTTACCCAAGCTGTTTTACCTACCAAGGCACGGTCTAAAGGTTCCATTTTGCGGATATTGCAGCAGGCTTTGCGCAGTTCAATGCTTCTGTACATCGGGTCCAAGCCTTCTTTGGCGACGAACTGAATGACAGACTCATTGTTAGGCGTGAAAATCGTGAACTTGTCACCCAGCTCGGCCTTCATGGTGTCCATGAGTGCCAGCGTTTCAGGGTTCAAACGACCGGTTTCCAGCACGAAAGCCGGAATATCGACTTGCAAAGCCTGCACCAAATGCGCAATCACCACGTCTTCAGCGCCTAGGCTGTTGGCCTGGGTGATTTTGCCGGCGTGGGCTTTGGCGGCTTGGCGTAAGAGCGCCTCGGTCTCGGCCAGTTTTGCCGCAAAAGTCGCCGAAGCGCGGGCGTTTAGCTCGATGGCGCTCATGCTGCTTCCTTAATAGCGAAGTGCGGCGCTTTTTGAACCACATCGGCTTGATAAAACTCTGCGTAACGGTCCAATTGGCGCTGCCCAGCAGCCAAGTCTTGGTCTGCCCGCAGTTCAGCCACGTCAAACCCGCTGCGAGCCATTTGCTGCAACTGATCGACCAAAACATCACCCGTCGCGCGGATTTCGCCTGTGAAACCGGCGCGTTTGCGCAGCATCACCGCCTGGGTGAAGGCGCGGCCGTCGGTGAACTTGGGGAAGTTCAGGACGATGCTTTTGATGCCAGTGAGGTCAGAATCAAGTGGATTCACGTCATTGGCCAATAAAAGAGTGCCATTTTCGGCTGTAGCCGGCGTATTTGTTGCCTGAGCAGCTATTAATTTCATAGTAAATTTACCTAACTTTTAGTTAATAGATGAAATCTTGTCATTC
>JAYSZH010000219.1:0-2628 GCA_043738155.1 Polaromonas sp.
GATGGTTTAGCGCAAAAACTAAAAGAGGGCAAAGTCGAGGTTCTCATCACCACGCAGAGTGATTTTCAAGTCATCGCCTTGATTGAAGGGTTGAAAAAAATCAACTACACCAACATCAAAATTTTAGGGGGCGATACCCTGAAAACCACGCTGATGTTCAAAGCGGCAGGTGCTGTCGCTGGTATTTATGCCAGTTCTCCCATTTTAGAGGCCTCAGAATTTGCTGCGGGCAAAGAATTTTTAGCCAAATACCGTGCTGCCTACAAAATTGATCCAGAGTATGCTGGCCATTACACCTACGATGCGACTTATGCCATTGCAGCGGCCATCAAACGTGCTGAATCCGTCAAGCCTGCAGATATCACGGCGGCACTTCGCAAAATGGATCTCTATGCACCTGTCACTGGCTCTTACAAGTTTGATGAAACAGGTGAGCAACGCTACGGTGCGATTGCCATTTATAGCTTAAGCGCTGGAAAATGGGAGCCCCTGATTCGCTCTGATGTTTGGTGAAAATCAGACGTCATCTGTGGTTACCGCTGTAAGAACTTGCGGCGGTACGACGACCAAAAGCAATATCCACACAAGGAGTTTGCCATGCAGGTCAAAAAAGTAAATTTTGAAGCGTTTAAACTCACTATTATTTTCATAGCTATTCAGGTAATAAATACGCCGGCTACAGCTCAATTTAATACCTCTACAGCGTGCAAGGCAACATCTGGGACAACGATCACGCCGGTAGTCGAGCTTTACACCTCAGAAGGCTGCAGCTCATGCCCACCGGCAGAAAAATGGCTCAACTCCTTGAAGGGTAAAACCGCACCCCATTCAAGCGCTAATTCAAACGCTAATTCAAACGCCAATCCTGCGGTCATTCAAGCTTTTCATGTCAACTACTGGGACTACATTGGCTGGCCTGACCGCTTTGCCACGGCTGCACACACGAATCGGCAGCGGCAAATAGCTGTTTGGAACCGTCAAAACGGCATTTACACCCCGCAAATGGTGCTGAACGGTGGCGATTGGCGGGGCTGGGGCGGCGTTGGACCTTTCAATTCAACTATTCCAGCAACTAGAACAACCGCGACAAGCTCAATCAGCCTGACGCAGACGGGCGCAGACCAGTTTGAGGCCATAGTTAGTCCTGTTGCTGGGACGAATTCGCTATCTGGCACGTGGTCAGCTTATTGGACTATCACCGAGCACGGCCATGTCACCAAAGTCAAAGCCGGTGAAAACAGTGGCGAGACGCTGTTGCATGATTTCGTCGTGCGCCAATATACGCCCGTGGGCGACTACAACGCGGCGTCACCTCACAAGCTGAATTTGCGCAGCGTAGCGGCCACGCCAGGGCACGAACGGCAAGTCAATTTGGTGGTATTTGACCCGAAAACAGGCAAAACCCTACAAGCGCTGTCGGCCAACTGCGCGTCTTAGTATCTAGCAGTTGAATTGAGGATACGATGTAGTCATGAAAAAACTATTTCGTATAAATATTAAAAAAACTGCACTTGTCATTGGAGTCTTGTCTGCGCTGGCAGGTTGCAGTACCTCAAACGAAGCCAACCTAGCACCCATGCCCGTTGTCGCCAGCGTCGATGTGGCTCGGTATCTAGGCACGTGGCACCAAGTGGCATGGATTCCCAATAGCTTTCAAGGCGATTGCGCATCCAACACCCAAGCCACCTACACCTTAGACGGCAAAGACCTGCGGGTGCAAAACCAGTGCAAGGATACGACAGGCAAAACGACTGAAGCCATTGGCATTGCCAAAATCGTTGAAGGCAGCAACAACGCCAAACTGCGCGTCAGCTTCTTCCGCCCTTTTTACGGCAACTATTGGGTGCTGGCCTTGGACCCAGACTACAAATGGGTACTGGTGGGAGAGCCTAAGCGCACATTTGGTTGGGTGCTGGCCCGAGAAAACAAACTAGACGCAGCGACTTTGAATCAAATTTTAGACCGCGCCGTTGCCCTAGGCTATGACCGATCAGCCTTCAAAATGAGTCCTTAAAGCAATATAGAATTTGTATGAAAAAAGCCTTGTAACTTATTGAGTTACAAGGCTTTTAATTTTTAGCCAATTCAAAATTGGCGGAGAAGGCGGGATTCGAACCCGCGGAAAGTTTTACCCTTCGCACGCTTTCCAGGCGTGTGACTTAAACCGCTCATCCACCTCTCCGTTATCTCAGATTTTACCGCATAAAAAAGGCCACACCAGCGAAAACTGGGCGGCCTTTTGAGAAGAACTAAATTAGTTCAGCAAATTAACGGATCACAGCCAATTCAACTGCCTTACCGCCTTTGTAGGTTTTCAATGTCAAAGCGCCGTTTTTGATGTCGCCTTTTGCATCAAATGTGATCGGGCCAGTCACGCCAGCAAAATTGGTTGTTTTAGCCAAAACTGGTAAGTACTTTGCTGGCTCGGCAGAGCCGGCTTTTTCCATTGCAGCAACCATCACGTTGACAGAGTCATACACGTACGGTGCGTAGATTTGCACATCAGCATTGAACTTCGCTTTGAACTTGGCTTTGAATGCATCCATGCCAGCTTTTTGCTTGCCTTCAACACCACCAGCTTCAGCGCAATACACTTGGTCATCAGCCATCGCGTCGCCAGCCAACTTG
>JAYSZH010000220.1:0-18742 GCA_043738155.1 Polaromonas sp.
AGTAAAAAATGTTAGGCCCACAACGCATTGTCTGTTTAACCGAGGAAACGACCGAATGGTTGTACCTTCTTGGGGAAGAACGTCGCATTGTGGGCATTTCCGGCTACACCGTTCGCCCGCGCCGTGCGCGGGAAGAGAAACCCAAAGTCAGCGCATTTTTAAGTGCCAAAATCGACAAAATCTTAGCGCTCAAACCCGATTGCGTGTTTGGGTTTTCAGATTTACAGGCCGATATTGCTGCCGCTTTGATTCGCCACGGCGTGCAAGTTACTGTGTTTAACCAGCGCAGCGTGGCTGAGATATTTTCAATGATGTACCAAGTGGCGGCCATGGTGGGCAAGATAGAGCTGGGTTTGCAATTGATGGCTGAAATGCAGGCTAGATTGCTACAAATAAAAGAGCAGTCTAAGCAATTAATCCGTCGCCCAGTGGTGTTTTTTGAAGAGTGGGATACGCCCAATATGAGCTGCATTGCCTGGGTGTCTGAACTCATTGGTATTGCCGGTGGCGACGATTGCTTTCCAGAACTCGCCGCCATGCCCCAAGGCAAAGGCCGCATCATTGCCGACCCGTTGGAGATTGTGCGCCGCGCACCTGACATTATTTTCGGTTCTTGGTGCGGTAAGAAGTTCAGACCCGAGCATGTGGCTGCTAGAGAGGGTTGGCAAAACGTGCCAGCAGTCGTCAACCATCAACTCTTTGAGATCAAATCCCCTGATATTTTGCAGCCTGGCCCAGCGGCGTTGACCGATGGCGTCGCGAAAATTCATGAAATAATCATGACTTGGGGTGAATTTGTGAAAAATCAAAAATGAGGAGATACGACATGAAAAGACGCGCCATCATGCTCTTGGTGTTGCTGGTATTGATGATTTTGGCTTTTAACGCCGGTTTGATACCTGGTTTAGGTGCGTAATATGTGTGAGCGATATGCATGACGTGATGACCGAAACAGCCAAAATTACCAAAAGCGAATTGATCCTAGGAGGTCAAAAAAGCGGTAAATCGCGTCGTGCAGAGCTTTTAGCCAGTGATTGGCTGCAGCAATCGCCGCATCACAAAGCAGTTTTAATCGCCACCGCCCAGCCGTGGGATGAAGAAATGCAGCAACGCATAGCGCGACACCAGCGTGACCGCGCTGAACGCGTGCCTGGCTTGACAACTGTGGCAGAACCTTTGCAGCTGGCGCAAACCATCCAGCGTTTGAGCCAACCCGACACCTTGCTGGTGGTTGATTGCTTGACGCTGTGGTTGACCAATCTGCTCATGCCAGCAGATGTTGGGAATGCTGAAAAATCACAGTCAAATATGCCTCTAGCCAGCTATTTTATTGATTATGCAGCTATGTTATGTATAGCAATTAACGATGCTAAGAATGAAGCTAAAGGCCCAATCATCATTGTCAGCAACGAAATTGGACTGGGCGTGATTCCTATGGGGCGTGAGGTACGCGCTTTTGTGGATGCGTTAGGGAAATTGAATCAAGATATTGCACAAGTTTGCGACAAAGTTACTTTGATGGCTGCCGGTCTACCTTTGAGTTTGAAATGAAAAAAATAGTTTTTTTGTGCCTCGTAGCTTTTTTGCATTTGAATACGGTTGCCCAAGAGGCAAAAGCCATTCAAGTGACCGATGACCGTGGCGTGATTGTGAAATTTACGCAATCGCCGCAGCGCATTGTGAGTTTGTTGCCTTCTTTGACAGAGTCAATTTGCGAGTTGGGTCAGTGCCAGCGCTTGGTGGGAGTGGATCGCTACTCAAACTGGCCTGCAAGTGTCAGTAAATTACCGCAAGTAGGCGGCGGCTTAGACCCTAATATTGAAGCTGTGGTGGCTTTGAAGCCAGATGTGGTGCTGATGGCGACGTCCTCCCGTGCCAGCGAGCGCCTAGAGGCATTGGGTCTCAAAGTCGTGGCCTTAGAACCCAAAAGCCATGCCGACGTGCAGCGCGTACTTGTCAAAATTGGGCAAATCTTGGATATTCCAGAAGATGTGGGCGCTAAACGGGTATGGCGTTTCATTGATGCGGGTGTTTCTGCGGCAGCGCAGTCTTTACCCGCCAAAACCAAAGGCGTTCGTGTGTATTTTGAGGTCAACCGTGCCCCGTTTGCCGCTGGTGAAATATCCTTTATTGGAGAAACCTTGACCCGTTTGGGTGCTAAAAACATCATCCCTGCCGCTTTGGGACCGTTTCCCAAGATCAACCCTGAGTTTGTGGTGCGCGCTAACCCTGATGTGATCATGGTTGGCCTGCGTGGCTCCGCTGGTATGGAGCTGCGCCCAGGTTGGGCGGGCATGCGGGCGCTGCGTGAGAAGCGTTTGTGTGTTTTTTCGTTGGAAGATTCTGACGTTTTAGTGCGGCCTGGTCCACGCATGGCTGAAGCCGCCCGCATCATGGCCAAATGTCTGCAAGCCAAAGCGCCATGAGTCTGTTGCATCCTCATTTGCAGCAGCACCAGCGAGCTTGGGTACTGGGTGCCTCGTTACTTGTTTGCGTCGTTGTCCTGTTGATGGTAGGTTTGGGTGTGGGTAGCACCGGCTTTGAGAGTGTTTGGCTGATGTGGAAAGACCCAATCGCCCAACAAATCGTCATCGACATTCGCGCACCGCGCACTCTGGGCGCATTTTTGGCGGGTGCTTTGTTGGGCTTGGCGGGTGCCGTTGCCCAGGGCTTGTTTCGCAACCCGCTGGCTGATCCTTTTTTATTAGGCAGTGCATCGGGTGCCTCGCTGGGGGTGGCAACGGCCTTGGCGTTTTTTGGCGTCAGCCCGTTTGCGACCCAGTGGGTGGTGCGAATTGGTTTGACGGGTGCAGCATTTATTGGCGCGGTGGCTGCGGTGCTGTTAACGCTGGCTTTAGCGCATGGCGTTCAGCACACCCTGCGTTTGCTGTTGGCGGGCGTGGTAGTGGGCGTGGTGCTAGGGGCTTTCAGCTCTTTGGTGACGCTGCTGTCGCCTGATATTTTTCAAGCCATGCAGGTTTTTATGCTGGGTTCTACGGGGTTTGTGGGCTGGGTGGCTTGCGCGGTGATGGGTGCTGTGTTGCTGCCTAGCATCGTGTTTTCATGGGCGCTATCCAGGGTGTTGGATGGTTTGGCTTTGGGGGAATCAACTGCTATCACGCTAGGTTTGCCTCTGGGTACTTTGCGCTCGGCTTTGATTGCTTTGTTGGCTTTGGCAACAGGTACAGCGGTGGCGCAGACGGGTTTGGTCGCTTTCGTCGGGCTGGCCGCGCCGCATTTGGTGCGCTCGGTGGTGAAAACCACACATGGCAAGTTGATTGTTCTGTCCAGCTTGATGGGAGGCGTGCTGCTGCTCTTGGCTGATATTTTGGCCCGTAGCCTGATTGCGCCGCAGGAATTACCCGTCGGTGTGCTCACCGCCGTTTTAGGTGGTAGTTATTTGTTGTGGCTGATGCGTAGGCATTGAAAAAATCGCAAGCATTGATCATCAATCTACATTTATTTTTTAATATATACAAACATGCAAGTCCTTGAAGCGCCTCTCAAATTCCAAACACCTGCGGTGAACTTATCCAAACGCACCCCAACGGCTGATGCCCCTTGGACGGTCGCTGCCATTGAAGACTTGATGGACTTGCCGTTTGCCGACCTGATGCATCAGGCGCAGACCATTCACCGTCAAAACTTCGATCCGCATGAAGTCGAATTCGCCACGCTCTTGTCCGTCAAAACCGGTGGCTGCCCTGAAGATTGCGCCTACTGCCCGCAAGCGGCGCGCTACGACACCGGCGTTGAAGCGACCAAGCTGATGGAATGTGACGAGGTATTGCTTGCAGCCAAAGCAGCCAAAGACGCCGGTGCGACACGCTTTTGCATGGGCGCGGCCTGGCGTGCGCCCAAAGACCGCGACATTGAGAAAGTGGCTGAGTTGATCCGCACCGTCAAATCGCTCGGTCTGGAATCCTGCGCCACGCTGGGCATGCTGGAAGACAAACAAGCCCAGGCGCTGGCCGATGCGGGTCTGGACTATTACAACCACAACCTGGACACCTCGCCCGAGTTTTACGGTGATGTCATCACCACACGGGATTATCAAGACCGGCTCGACACGCTGGTCAACGTGCGCGGCGCTGGCGTCAAAGTCTGCTGCGGCGGCATTGTCGGCATGGGCGAGTCCCGCCAGCAGCGTGCGGCCTTGATCGCGCAATTGGCCAATCTCAGCCCGTACCCAGAGTCGGTGCCCATCAACCACCTCGTTCGCGTCAAAGGTACGCCGATGGCGGATTTGGCACCGCTGGATCCGCTGGAATTTGTCCGTACCATAGCGGTAGCCCGCATCACCATGCCCACCGCCCGCGTGCGTTTGTCTGCTGGTCGGCGTGAGATGGGCGACGTCGTGCAGGCTATGTGCTTCATGGCGGGTGCGAATTCCATCTTCTTTGGTGAAAAGCTGCTGACCACCGGCAATCCGGACACGGATGCTGACTTGGATTTGGTCAAACGACTCGGCATGCATTCCCGCCAAGTCACCACAACGGTTTGACAATGTCATTGATACATAATGCTATGAATAATATAGCTATTCAGGCAATCAACACGTCGGCTAAGTTGCAAAATACTCCTGTTTTGCACGGTGCTAACGTACAGTTTGAAGCCGGGCGCTGGACCAGTATTGTCGGCCCCAACGGTGCCGGTAAATCCACGTTGCTCAAGGTCTTGGCCGGCGTTATACCGCATGACGGACGCGTCGAACTGTTGGGCGAAGTCATGTCGCAGATCGCACCGCGTGAAAGAGCTAAAAAACTGTCTTGGTTGGGTCAGAACGAAGCCAGTGCGGACGATTTGACCGTGTTTGACGTCGCCATGTTGGGGCGTTTACCACATCAAGCTTGGCTGGCCGCGCCGAATCAGGCCGACAATGCCGCCGTCGAACAAGCCCTGCGCAGCACCCAGGCTTGGGAATGGCGGGGCAGGGCGCTGGGGCAGCTTTCAGGAGGCGAGCGCCAGCGCGTCCTGTTGGCGCGTGCTTTGACGGTGCAAGCCGATGTGTTGCTGATGGATGAGCCACTGGCGAATCTGGACCCACCACACCAGTCCGACTGGCTGGCTTTGGTGCGCCAACTGGTGCTTGAGGGCAAAACCGTGGTAAGCGTGCTGCACGAAACCACCATGGCGCTGCAGGCGGATGACATGCTGATCATGGCCGCTGGCAAAGTGGCGCATTTCGGCAAGACTGCAGATGTCGCTACGCACCGTGCTTTGGAACATGTTTTTGAACACAGAATTATCATCAAGCCAATAGAAAACATGCTTGTATCGCTGCCAAAAATGTAGCAAAAATGTAGCAAAAAAATAGTCGAAAATATTTAAAAACCTTTAAAAAATACCCAAAAACCACCATGCAACTTGAAATGCCACCCGAATGCAAGCCTTATGACAAACCCGATGGAGAGCGCCGTGGGCTGCTTATTGTCAACACGGGCGACGGCAAAGGTAAAAGCACAGCGGCGTTTGGTTTGGCTTTGCGTGCGCATGGACGCAGCCACGTACATGGTTTAGCAGTCAAAATTTTTCAGTTCATGAAAGTGCCCAGCGCCAGGTTTGGCGAGCACCGCATGTTTGAGCAGTTGGGTATCCCGATTGAAGGTTTGGGTGATGGCTTCAGCTGGAAAAGTCAAGACCTGGAGCATTCCGCGCAGCTGGCACGTGACGGTTGGCAACGTGCCAAAGCGGCGATTATGAGCGGCGATTACTTCATGGTCGTGCTTGATGAATTCACCTACCCGCTGATTTACGGTTGGATGGAGGCGGCAGGCGGCGTCGAAGAAGTCGTGCAAACCCTGTTCGACCGCCCCACGCACGTGCATGTGGTCATCACAGGCCGTCGCTGCCCACCCGAAATCATCGATCTGGCTGACACCGTGACCGAGATGACGCTGGTGAAGCACGCCTTCAAAGCCGGTATCCCGGCGCAGCGCGGGATTGAGGACTGAGGTGACCGACCTCGTTGTCTTGGCAAATACTTTTGCGGCAGCCTTGCTGTTTGCATTTGCCATTGACCACTTTTTTGGCGAGCCGCCTGCACGACTGCATCCCGTGGTTTGGATGGGTAGTTTTTTGGACTGGGCTGCCGCGCATTTACTCCTCAAACCTTCAAAAGCCGACAATGAACCAGATTACCTGTCATTTTTGGCGGGAACAGTCGCATGGATCACCTTGGCAACGCTTATTTTGATGGCATTTTTCGGTTTGCAATGGGCGGTTTTGCAGCTACCTGCTGTTTGGTCGGTATTGGTACTGGGCTTGTTTCTGAAGCCCCTGTTTGCCTGGCGCATGTTGCGCCGTGAGGTGCAGGCGGTTGAAGCGGCTCTGCAAGTATCTTTAGAAGCGGGCAGGGCACGGCTGTCCATGCTCGTCAGCCGCGACACCACGGCTTTGACCGAAGCACAGGTGCGCGAAAGCGCCATTGAAACCTTGGCTGAAAACCTCAACGATTCAGTCATCGCCCCGATATTCTGGTTCGTTGTGCTGGGCCTGCCCGGCGCGGCGGTCTACCGCTTTGCCAACACGGCGGATGCGATGTGGGGTTACAAAGGGGTTTATAAAGGCCGAAACTGGGAATGGGCCGGCAAATGGGCGGCACGGGCGGACGATGTGCTGTCCTGGCTGCCAGCGCGCATCACTGCAGGCTTGCTGTGGCTGGCGTCTGGGTCGGGATCGGGATCGGGCTTTAAGGTCGCCTCATTCTGGTCACGTTTACTGCACGAAGCCCCCAAAACGCTATCCCCCAACAGCGGTTGGCCCATGGCGGCTATGGCTTTGCTGCTGAATATCCAGCTCTCCAAGCCCGATGTTTACACCTTAAACGCGTCTGGAAATGCCGCAAATGCGCTGGATACGCAAAAATCCATCAAATTAGCCTCAAAATCGGCATTAGCCGGCGTATTTATTGCTTGTGTAGCTATATTATTTATAGCGTTTTGGAGAATTTCATGAATCTGCAAATGATTCAAACTAACCCAAATCGCATCCACGGCGGAACGGATACGTACGGTTTGCCGGCCTTTGATTTCTCCACCAACAGCAACGCCTGCGGCCCTTGTCCATTGGCGCAATCGGCTATCTCGCAGGCCGATGCCACGCGCTATCCCGACCCCAGCTATACGGCTCTACGTGACAAATTGGCTGCATTTCATGGCTGCGAGGCTAGTCGTATCGTCATCGCCGGCAGTGCCAGCGAGTTCATTTTTCGCATCTCCGCCTTGGCCAAGCTGCAAGGTGTGCGTTCGGTTTATGTACCGCCGCACAGCTTTGGCGACTACGCCCACGCCGCGCAGGCTTGGGATTTGCCATTGGCTACGGACGCCAAAGATGCCGGTTTGGTCTGGCATTGCCAACCGTCTAGCCCGCTGGGGCAGATCAATTCGGACGACATTGAAACGTCATCAACCGCCATCCATGTCCTCGATTTGGCCTACGCGCCCTTGCAATTGAGTGGCTCATTATTGTCATTCCCGCGAAGGCGGGAATCCACGAGCGCCACCATAGATTCCCGCCTTCGCGGGAATGACGACGCTAATTTCTGCGGGAATGACGGCTCAAATAGTTCGGTTTGGCAGCTCTACTCGCCCAACAAAGCGCTGGGTTTGACGGGGGTGCGGGCGGCTTATGCGATTGCGCCGCTGGGTTCTGACCTGCTGGTCAATCAGATGGCTGGCCTGTCTGCGTCATGGCCGCTTGGCGCGCATGGTGTGACTTTGCTGGAGAGCTGGGTTACTGCAGACGTTCAAACTTGGTTGGGTAACAGCCTGCAAACGCTGCAAGTTTGGAAAACACGTCAAATTGCATTGCTGGAGTCGTTGGGTTGGACGTGTCAGCCCAGTGTCACCAATTTCTTTTGCGCTACGCCAAGACTTACGAACGGTTTGACTTTAGAGCAGGCTTTGACGGCACTGCGCGGCCAAGGTATCAAACTGCGGGATACGACGTCATTTAGCTTGCCCGGCCAAGTGCGTCTCAGCGTCCAGCCGCCCGCAGCACAAGATGCCTTGCGAGACGCTTGGCAACATATAAATAAGGACAATCGATGACCGCGAAAGCCATCATGGTTCTAGGCACCACCAGCGGCGCTGGCAAAAGCTGGCTAACCACCGCCTTGTGCCGCTACTACGCGCGACTAGGCTTGAAAGTCGCACCGTTTAAAGCACAAAACATGAGCAACAACGCGCGGGTTGTTGCCCCCACGCTTGCCACTGCGTGTGCTACGCTGCCCCCCGAGGGGGCTAATTTCCCTAGAGGCGGCTCGTCGGGAAATTGCCTCCCTGCGTCTAGCTGTGGTGGCGAGATTGGAAGCGCCCAATATTTCCAGGCTTTAGCGGCGAATTCTGTCCCCGAAGTCCGCATGAACCCGCTGCTGCTCAAACCCGAGCGCGATACCCACAGCCAGGTGATTTTGCTGGGGCAGGTCAACGACGAACTCACCCACGCCCCGTGGCGCGACCGCAGCGAGCGTGTCTGGCCGACGATTCAAAAAGCTTTGAACGAGCTGATGGTCGAGAACGACGTCGTTGTCATCGAAGGCGCAGGCTCACCCGCTGAGATCAACCTCAAAGCCAACGACATTGTCAACATGCGGGTGGCAGTAGCTGCTGACGCTTCTTGTTTGCTGGTCACCGACATTGACCGTGGTGGCGCATTTGCCCACTTGTACGGCACGTTCGCGCTGTTGCCGCCCGAAGAGCAGGCGCTGATCAAAGGTTTTGTGTTGAACAAATTCAGGGGCGATGCCAGCTTGCTTGCCCCCGGCCCCGAGATGCTGCAAGGCTTGACCGGTGTGCCGGTGGTGGCGACGCTACCGATGTGGTGGCAGCATGGTCTACCGGAGGAAGATGGCGTATTCGATGACCGCAGCACAGCTTCTGGCGCAGTCACCACCACGATTGCAGTGGTGGCCTACCCCCGCATCAGCAACCTGGACGAGTTTCAAGCGCTCAAAAACGTGCCCGGCGTGCGCCTGAAATGGGTGCGTAGCCCGAGCGAGATCATCGACGCCGACTGGGTCGTCCTGCCCGGCAGCAAACACACCAGTGGCGATTTGGCTTGGCTGCGTTCGCAAGGCTTGGATGCCGCCATTGCCGCGCACGCCGCGCAGGGCAAAGCGGTGCTGGGCATCTGCGGCGGTTTGCAGATGCTGGGTGAGGCGCTGATTGATATGCACGATATTGATGGCAATGGTCCCGGCCTCGGCCTGCTGCCGCTGGTGACGAATTTTGAAATCGCCAAAACTGTGCAACATCGCCGCACCCAGTTCGGCACTTTGACCGGTTTGTGGTCGAAGTTGAGCGACGTGAACGTGGCCGGCTATGAAATTCACCATGGCCAGACGGCACAGCACCCCGCCATGGCCAAAGCGGGCGATGTGGCCGTTGCTGTGCTGCCAGATGCGCTGGGTTGGCAAAACGCCGCCGGCAACGTGCTGGGCTTGTATTTGCACGGCATGTTTGAAGACCCTGCTGTGCTGCAAGCGCTGTTTGGCGCGACCACGCCGACCTTGGACTCGGTGTTTGACGGTTTGGCTGATTACATTGCGCAGCATTTTGAGGCTGGCTTTTTGGATTCACTTATCAAATAACTCACCTTCACCAAAGCCCCCGTTCGGACTGAGCTTGTCGAAGTCTTCATGAACCCTTAGACAGGCTCAGGGCGAACGAAATGAAAAAACTTTAAAAACTTAAATACACATGAGCACTTTCACCCTCCCAACCCTGCAAGACATCAGCAACCCCGCTTTTACAGCCAAGCTGCAACACAAAATCGACAACAAAACCAAACCACTGGGTTCACTCGGTCAACTGGAAGACTTGGCAGTGCAGCTCGGGCAGATTTTGGGCACAGAATTGCCACAGCTTGACCAGCCGCAGATGCTGGTGTTTGCGGGCGACCACGGCTTGACGGTACGTGGCGTGTCGGCTTTCCCCAGCGATGTGACCTGGCAAATGGTGGAAAACTTCATCGCCGGTGGCGCATGCGTCAGCGTGCTGGCCAAAGCGAATAACATCGCTTTGAACGTGGTGGATTGCGGCGTGAACCACGAGTTTTTAGATGCTGCCAAAACGCCGCGTGCCGGTTTGTTGAATGCCAAAATCGGTGAATCCGCACCATGGGGCACAGCAGATTCTTCAACGGCTGCCGCCATGACCGCCGCCCAATGCCAGCAAGCGGTTGAAAACGGCATGGCGATCGTCAAAAATCTGCCGGGCAACGCGATTTTGTTGGGCGAAATGGGCATTGGCAACACCTCGGCCGCGTCTTTGATTTTGTCACGCATGGCTAATTTGGATATTACAGCCTGCACCGGTGCAGGTACGGGTTTGGACACAAGCGGCATTGATCGTAAGACGGCAGTTTTGCGCGAGGTGCTGGCTTTCCATGCAAATGTAACTGCGCCTTTGGACGTGATGGCTGCGTTCGGCGGCTTTGAAATGGCCACCATGCTGGGCGCGGTGTTCCAAGCGGCGGCTGAGCGCCGCGTCATCGTGGTGGACGGTTTCATCACCACGGCGGTGATTTTGGTAGCCAATGCCCTGCAGCCCACCGTGCTGCAGCGCTGCGTCTTCGCCCACCGCTCGGGTGAGCGTGGCCATGCGCTGATGCTGGCGCAGTTGGAGGCGAAACCGCTGCTGGACATGGGTTTGCGCCTCGGCGAAGGCTCAGGTGCGGCGCTGGCTTGGCCGCTGTTGGTGGCTGCTTGCACGGTACTGCGGGATATGGCGAGTTTTGAGTCGGCTGGGGTGTCGGAGAAGTCAGCCTAAGAAAATCCCCCCTAGCCCCCCTTTTTCAAAGTGGGGAACAAGACATAAGAGGCGAAAAGTCCTTCTATTTTCTACATCAACAAAAAATGAAGTCGAAAAAAGTGACCTTTGCACGAGTCTTCCCACTTTGAAAAAGGGGGATTGAGGGGGATTTATACCCATAATCTAACTTCATGCAATTCATCCGCCACTACCTCCTAGCCATCCAATTCTTCACCCGCATCCCCGTTACAGGTCGGCTGGCGGCATGGGTGGGGTACAGCCCAGAGATGCTGCGTGCCAGTGCGGCGCATTTTCCGGGGGTGGGGGTGTTGATTGGGGCGTTGGTGGCAGTTTTGACGGCAGTTTTGCTGGTGTTTTTACCGCAAGCTTCGCCTGTGTCACCTCTGGTAGCCGCCGTTTTGGGCACTGTTTTCAGTGTGATGCTGACGGGCGCGTTTCATGAAGACGGCTTGGCGGACATTGCCGATGGCTTGGGTGGAAGCCAGAACCGCGAACGCGCTTTGGAGATCATGAAAGACTCCCGCGTGGGCGCTTTCGGAGCCATCGCCGTGGCGTTGGTTTTACTCGTCAAAGTGTCGTTGCTGGCGTTGATTGGCGACGTCAACCCAGAAGCCATGGTCGTTGGCATTTTCGTAGCCCATGTGGCTTCGCGCACCTTTCCGCTGTTGCTCATCCGCCTGCTGCCGCATGTGGGCGATGTTGCTGGTAGTAAATCCAAACCTTTAGCCGATCAAATCAGTGGTTTAAGCTTATTTATTGCTTTTTTATGGCTATTTATGGCTCTAGCCGGCGTATTTATTGATTATGATGCTATTGATTTAATAGTACCTATGCTCACTGCCAGTATCGCCTTCCTTTATATGTGGCGACTCTTTGCCAAGCGCCTGCAGGGTTTCACGGGCGATTGCTTGGGCGCAACGCAGCAAGTGTGTGAAGTGGCGTTTTACCTCGGTTTGGCCTTTAGTCTGAGTACTAGCTTGTGATGATTGGCTTGCCGTGAACCTTTGGCTCGCCCGCCACGCCCAGCCGCTGATTGGCGCAGGCATTTGCTATGGCGTTTTAGACGTGGCGGCAGATACGGCTTTGACGACTGTGGCTGCCAAATCATTAGCGGCGACCGTTCCACCAAACACCGTTTGCTTCATTTCCCCGCTGCGCCGCTGTAAGCAGTTGGGTGCAGCTTTGGCGCTGTTGCGACCAGATTTAGCAATCAAATCAAGCACTTGCACCGATGCTCGGTTGACTGAGATGGATTTCGGCCAGTTTGAAGGCCAGCCGTGGGCGAACATTCCCAAAGCTGCGGTTGACGCCTGGACCGCTGATTTCGGCAACCACCGCTTTGGCGGCAACGAGAGCGCGAACGAGGTGCTGCTGCGTGTCAAGGCGGCGCTAGACGAGCATGCGGCGCTGGGTGCTGACAACGTTTTGTGGATCACCCATGCTGGCGTGATTCGTGCTTGCAGTTTGCTGAAGCAGGGTATTCACCGAGTCAGCACCCCCAAGCAATGGCCACAGGCGGTGGTAGAGTTTGGTTGTTTTAAAAATATCGCTTATTCTGTCTAGCACTCTGTCAATTTCACTCTCATTCTCACTCACACTACCGAAAGCGCACCATGACCATCAACGTAAAAATCGATTTAGGCTATGAATTTGACGTCAAAGCCAGCGCGGCTGATGTGTTTGCAGTGCTGTCAGACGTGCCAACTTCGGCCAGCTTCTTTCCTAAAGTCGATAAATTGGTGGATTTGGGCGACGGCGGCTACCGCTGGGAGATGGAGAAAATCGGCGTTGCCTCCGTCAACCTGCAAACGATTTACGCCTCTAAATATGTGTCCAACAAGGCCAAAGGCACAGTGGTGTGGTCGCCCATCAAGTCCGAAGGCAATGCACTGGTGTCCGGCAGTTGGGTGATCAGAGACAACAAAAAATTAACCAATTTGGTGCTGCAAATCAACGGTGATTTGGAGATTCCATTGCCAAGTTTGATGAAAATGGTGGTCGCCCCGATTGTGGAGGGTGAGTTTGAAAAGATGGTTGAAAAGTACATCGACAACCTAACCAAGAAATTTGGTGGCGAGGCTTAAAGCTATTTAATGCCCTATTTGATTCCCTATTTGATGCCCTATTTGATGCCCATCACCCACTGAATCAAATACTTGGCGACAAATCCCACCATCCCAAAGCCAAGCCCTAAAAAGATCACAAAAGCGCCAAACTTGCCCGCTTTTGACTCCCATGCCAGCTGTCCGATGATGAACAGCATGTACAGCATGAAAGCACCTACGCCAAAGGTCATGCCAAAGCTGGCGATTTGGGCTTCGGTGTAGCCAAACATCAGCGGCCTGCCTCAGTGTTGGTCTCAGTCTGTGGGTTTGATTGGGGTCTGGGCGTGCGTTCTGGCAGGTCGGAAACATCCACCAAATCGCGGTAGGCATGCCAGCTGGCATGTCCCAGCATCGGCATGATGACGATCAACCCCAACAGCAGCGACGCCAACCCCAAGAGCGTGAACCCCATGATCAGAAAAGCCCAAAAAGCCATCGGCACAGGGCTTTGCAGCACCGTGCGCCAGCTGGTCAGCACTGCTTGCATTAAGCTCACACGGCGGTCTAGCAGCAGCGGAATCGCCACCGCGCTGGAGGCAAACATGGGCGCTGCCAGCAAACCGCCCAAGCCCAGCCACAGCTCAAACACATAGCCATCTTTGGCCAACATGACGTAGCGCACAAATTCAAGGGGCGAATTCACGGGCACGGGCGTCAACAGCGTCACAAACGCGGCTGATGTCAGCACCCAGCCCAGCGCCGCCAATGCCAGCAAGCTGCCAAACTGCACCAGTGCCCAGTAGTCATTGCCCCATTTGTTGGCATGGCTTTGCTGCCAGCTGGTCCACACCCTCAGCACCAATGTCAAATTGGCTGGTTCGCCACGTTCCAGCGCACGGCTCATTGCGTACAAGCTGGTAGCCAGCACCGGCGCAATGACCAAAAACCCTGAAAACGCGCCGGCCAGCAGCCAAAACCTGTCGTGCGCCAGCAGCAAAATCGCCCAGCCCAACATGGCCAATACCACACCATGCGCAAAACTGACCCAGCCGCAGCGTGCCATGTCACGCCAACCCAGCGCCAGCCACTGCAGCGGTTGTAACAGGGTGATGCTGCGTATGCGTGGCGATGAACCGTTGGCGTTGTTGGGTGCTTTGCTGTCTGATGGCATAGATGTAATGTACTCACTTTAGCTGCTTCCCAAGCAAGTGGTTTGATTCACATCAAGCAAAGTTGTATATTGATAGCATGAGCTCAAACAAACAAAACGAGCGCTCGCACCGCCACCAGCGCTCTGACTTGGTGCGCATCTCCATCGCCGCGATGACCGAACGCGGCCTGTTGCCCGAGTTCTCTGCCAGCGTTGAACACCAGCTCACCAAAATCACCGGCCCGGGGCAGGACGATGACCCTGCCATCTTTGACCTCACCCATTTGTTGTGGTGCTCGCTGGATAACGACGATTCGCTCGATCTGGACCAGCTCACTGTCAGCGAAAAGCTGCCCAACGGTCACGTCAAAATCTGGGTCGCCATCGCTGATGTGGATGCCGTGGTCAAAAAAGGCACACCGATAGACGACCACGCCCGCACCAACACCACCTCGGTCTACACCTCGGCACGCATTTTTCCCATGCTGCCCAACAAGCTGTGTACCGATTTGACCTCGCTCAACCCAGGTGTTGACCGCCTGGCCGTGGTGACCGAGATGGTTTTTCGCCCCGATGCCTCGCTGGCAGGTGCCACCGTCTACCGTGCCAAAGTGCGCAACAAAGCCAAACTTGCCTATGACGAAGTGAGCGCCTGGATAGACGGCGAGGGCGCTTTGCCAGAGGTGGCGGCTGCCGTCAAAGGCATGGACACGCAGTTGCGCACGCAGGACGAGCTGGCCCAGCGCCTGCGCAAACGCCGGCGGACTGAAGGCTCGCTGGAGTTTGAAACCTTCCAGCCCCGTGCCCAGTTTGACGGTGAAGCCGTGGTCGATATTCAGCAACAAGTCCAAAACCGGGGTCGGCAACTGATTGAAGAGGTGATGATCGCCACCAACGGCTGCACGGCGCGCTATCTGGCATCGCGCGGCGGTGCGTCGCTGCGGCGGGTGGTGCGCTCGCCCGAGCGCTGGCTGCGCATCGTGGGCGTGGCGGCTGAATATGGCGACACTTTGCCCAGTGAGCCAGATTCCAAAGCTTTGGAGCACTTTTTAGCCAAACGCCACAAGGCCGACCCGTTGCGCTTTCCCGACTTGTCGCTCGTCATCGTCAAGCTCATGGGACGGGGCGAGTATGTGGTCGAGGTGCCGGGTGCCGCACCCATCGGCCACTTTGGCCTGGCCGTGCGCGACTACACCCATTCCACCGCACCGAACCGCCGTTTCCCCGATTTGATCACCTCTCGCATGCTCAAAGCCGCACTCGCCAACGCGCACCCGCCGTATTCCAACAGCGAGCTGGGTGCGCTGGCCATGCACTGCACTGCGCAGGAAGATGCCGCCCAAAAGGTCGAGCGTCGTATGCGTAAGTCTGAAGCGGCACTCTTGCTGGAATCTCGCGTTGGCCAGTATTTCGACGGTGTTGTCACCGGCAGCTCATCCTACGGCGTGTGGGTACGGGTGTTTTCACCGCCGGCGGAGGGCAAGCTCATCAATGTCCGTACGGAGGTGGGTGTGGGTGAGGAAGTTCGCGTCAAACTCGTTTCCACCAACGTCGAGCGCGGTTTCATTGATTTTGTGATGGCAGATTGATTTGCACCAAAATCAGCCATTAATGGCATGTGAGCAAGATTGTGTCGTAAAAATGCACCAAAATGAGGATGGAAATGTGCATTAATTAACGCTTTAGTAGTAATTTGACTTTCCGCATTGTGTAGACGGTGCTGTGCAACAAATAATCACATATTATTTTTGCAGAGCAAATCATGGCATTTTTGAATTCTTTATTTGGCGGTTTTAGGGGGGCTGGTAAATCTCCACCCCAAATAAACTTTGCCCAAAATGCTTTGAACGACTTGGACATCCAAGCCGCCATTGTCTCCCACCAAAACGGGAAAACCCGCCTGCAAGCCTATCTGGACGGCACGTCCAAAGAAGGGTTTGACGCCAATGTGATTTGCTTTGACAACCGCTGCGCCTTGGGCCAATGGATCCATGGCTCAGGCAAAACCAAATTAGGACAATACCCGGGCTTCACCGCGCTGATGAGCCACCACAAAATGTTCCACTTCGCGGCATCCAACATCGTCGCCCTGCAAAGTCGTGGCAAAACGGCTGAAGCGGACGTGATTTTGCAAGGTCAGTTTGCCCAGTTTTTAAAATCAGTGGTGGGCGATTTGAATGCCCTCAGCAGAATAGCTGGCAAAAAGAAATAAAGCCTGTTTTATATGGTAAAACAGGCTTTAGCCGGCTTATTTATTGTTTAATTAGCTATAAAAATAATAGCAATAATTTGTATTTTCAGGGCTTATTTGCGAATCCGGTTGACCACCGTCACCACGGCCAATACCGCCGCACCAGCCAAAATCCCAACCACGGCATCGGTGCTGAGCGAAATAAGCGACGATAACAAACTATTTCGTCCCGATGTGAAACCCTCCACCCAGTGGTGAATCACCGGAATGCCATGCGTCAAAATCCCGCCACCCACTAAAAACATCGCCGCCGTTCCGACGATGGACAGTGCCTTCATCATGTAAGGGGCAAACCACAAAATACCGCGCCCAAAGCTGTGTTTGAAGCTGTCTGCAGGGTTTTGCATTGTCAAATGCAGCCCCGCATCGTCAAGTTTCACAATGCCTGCCACCAGCCCGTAAACGCCAACGGTCATCACAATCGCAATGCTGGTCAGCACGGCGATTTGCGTGCTCAGGGGCTGGCTTTGCACCGTGCCCAGCGTGATGGCGATGATTTCAGCCGACAAAATAAAGTCCGTCCGAATCGCGCCTTTGATTTTGCCCAACTCCAAAACCAGCATGTCTTTGCTGGAGTCCGCCAGCGCCGTGACCAGTTCCTCGCGGTGGGCGGCGTCTTCGGCTTTGCTGTGCAAAAACTTGTGCGCCAGCTTCTCGAACCCTTCAAAACACAAAAAAGCACCGCCTACCATGAGCAACGGCGTCACCAACCAGGGCGCAAAGTAGCTGATGGCAATGGCAGCCGGCACCAAAATCGCCTTGTTGATGAACGAGCCCTTGCACACCGCCCACACCACGGGCAATTCCCGGTCGGGTTGAACACCGGTGACCTGTTGCGCGTTCAGCGCCAAATCGTCTCCCAGCACCCCGCTGGTTTTCTTGGCCGCCACTTTGGTGAGCAGCGCCACATCGTCCAAGATGGAGGCAATGTCGTCGATCAGGGCAAGAAGGCTTGAGGCCATAAATTCAGTCTTTCAGAGATTCAGAGAGGGTTTCAGGCGAAAGCGCCAAGTGTACGCCAAGCTATTTTCGATACATTTGCTTGCCTTTCCGTCAGATTGAGCCATTGGCTTACAACCACGTGCAGCTTTGTTTGACAGTTACAACACTGCCCAGCGCCTAAGCTTGATGCTTAAATCATTTAGAAAGCAACACTATGTCGCAATACCACGCCGTCGTCTGGCTAGACCATGCCGAAGCACATGTCATGCACTTTAGCCCCCAAGTAGTTGAAAGACAGCTCATCTTCCCTGCTGATCCGCATAAAAATCTGCACATCAAAAGCGGAAAAGCGGGCTCTGGCAAGGCGCTGGAAGACCAAAATTATTACCACAACGTCGCCCAAGCGCTTGAAGGTGGGAGCGAAGTTTTGGTGGTCGGTCCGGCCAACGCCAAGTTGGAATTCATCAAGCATGTTCACGCCCATGACCACGGACTTGTTGAGAAAATCATAGGCGTTGAAACGGTAGACCACCCGACCGATGGGCAAGTCGTTGCCTATGCGCGCAAGTACTTTGCGGGTAAAGAACAGATGCAATAGCAGGCATGGCAGGCATAGCAAGCAATAACAGCTTGCGAAGATAAAGGTGGTTTTTAAGTCACCATTTGATCCGTCGTTTGATCCGTCGTTTGATCTGTCGTCTTGTCCTTAAAAGCGCAATATTTTGCCACTTGGCAAGCTCCGCACTTGGGGCTGCGCGCCGTGCACACATAACGGCCATGCAAAATCAGCCAGTGGTGCGCGTCGACTAAATACTCGGCTGGAATACGTTTCAGCAGTTTCAGCTCCACTTCCAGCGGCGTTTTGCCCGGCGCTAGCCCTGTGCGGTTGCCCATGCGGAAGATGTGCGTGTCCACCGCCATCGCTGCCTCGCCAAAAGCCGAGTTCAGCACCACATTCGCGGTTTTACGCCCCACGCCCGGCAGGGCTTCCAGCGCGGCGCGGTCGCGCGGGACGACGCTGTTGTGCCTCTCAACCAGCATTTGGCAGGTTTGCAGCAGGTGCTTGGCTTTGCTGTGATACAGGCCGATGGTTTTGATGTAGCTCTCAAGACCGTTTTCGCCATCCAAACCGAGCGCCAATATCTTGGCCGGCGTGTTAGCCACGGGGAAAAGCCGCCGCGTTGCTTTGTTCACGCCCACATCGGTGGCTTGGGCGCTCAACAGCACAGCGGTCAGCAGCTCAAACACGCTGGTGTATTCCAGCTCCGTCACTGGCATGGGGTTGGCGGCTTTCAATGTCGCAAAAAACGGGGCTATGTTTTCTTTCTTCATAGTCTGTAGTTTCGCAGAAAGAAGCTCAAATTTAGGCACAATGTAGTTAACCCTCTCCGTTCGCCCTGAGCCTGTCGAAGGGTTCTTGATGACTTCGACAAGCTCAGTCCGAACGGAGGACGTGCAATGTACCGCTCTCAATCTCTGGAAAAACCATGCAATTTGCCGACCGCCTGAAAAACGTAGAAACCTCCGCCATCCGCGAACTCTTCAAACTGCTGGGCAAACCCGGCATCATCAGCTTTGC
>JAYSZH010000221.1:0-6563 GCA_043738155.1 Polaromonas sp.
GGTGCCTCGAGCCGGAATCGAACCGGCACGCCCGCTATGAACGAAAGCGGCGGATTTTAAGTCCGCTGTGTCTACCTATTCCACCATCGAGGCTGTCAAACCATGCGTAAAACATGGTCGAGCAATTTGGAGGCGCAGGCCGGAGTCGAACCGACCTACTCGGATTTGCAATCCGGTACATAACCGCTTTGTTACTGCGCCAAAAATCATAAAATAGCAAATCAATATTTTAGCATTGGCTAAAAATTAATTCACACCTGTGACTTACACAAAAAAGGGAAGCATGAGCTTCCCTTTTTGAAAATTGGAGCGGGAAAAGAGTCTCGAACTCTCGACCTCAACCTTGGCAAGGTTGCGCTCTACCAACTGAGCTATTCCCGCATATCGATAGACGAATTATAGCCTATTTTTTTTGACTTTTGAAAATTTCCAAATTAATGTTTGATAGATTCTGATGGTGCTGGTGGCGTTGCCGACAAGCTTGCAACAGCAGCAACTACATCGACAAGTGGATCAGCATCAACCAACGGCGTTGGCATTCGCTCTAACGCCAATTCCAGCACTTTATCAATCCATCGTACAGGCACAATTTCTAATCCATTTTTCACGTTTTCTGGAATGTCTTGCAAATCTTTAGCGTTTTCTTCTGGAATCAAAACAGTCTTGATGCCACCGCGAAGAGCAGCTAGTAGTTTTTCTTTCAAGCCGCCAATGGCGGTCACTTCACCACGAAGCGTGATCTCACCCGTCATCGCCACATCACCGCGAACGGGAATGCCCGTCAACGCAGACACAAATGCCGTCGTCATCGCCGCACCCGCGCTTGGTCCATCTTTGGGTGTTGCGCCATCAGGCACATGGATATGAATATCGCGTTTCTCAAACATCTCTTCTTTGATACCCAGGCGCTTGGCGCGGCTACGCACCACGGTGCGCGCTGCTTCAACGGACTCCTTCATCACATCACCGAGCGAACCCGTACGTGTGATCACACCTTTGCCAGGCATGATGGCTGCTTCAATAGTTAACAAATCACCGCCCACTTCGGTCCATGCCAAACCAACCACTTGACCGATTTGGTTTTGCTCTTCAGCACGCCCATAGCTAAATTTACGCACGCCTAAATAATCGTTGAGATTGTCGGGGGTCACAGTAACAGGTGCTTTGTAGGTTTTGAGCAGCAAACCTTTAACAACCTTGCGGCAAATTTTTGACAACTCACGCTCTAAAGATCGAACGCCAGCTTCACGCGTGTAATAACGAACAATGTCTCGTACCGTTTCATAGGGCACATTTAATTCGCTGGTCTTCACGCCATTGTTTGACATTTGCTTTGGCAACAAATACGTGATGGCGATATTCGTTTTTTCATCCTCGGTGTAACCCGCCAAACGAATCACTTCCATACGATCCAACAAAGCCGAAGGAATATTCATTGAATTTGACGTAGCAACAAACATCACGTCGCTCAAATCAAAATCAACTTCGACGTAATGGTCGGCAAAAGTGTGATTTTGTTCAGGATCCAGCACCTCAAGCAGAGCACTCGAAGGATCGCCACGGTATTCTGTGCCCAACTTGTCAATTTCATCCAACAAGAACAGCGGATTACGCGCACCCACTTTGCTTAAATTAGACAAGACCTTGCCAGGCAAAGCACCAATATAGGTGCGACGGTGTCCTCGAATTTCTGCCTCATCACGCATGCCGCCCAAAGCCATACGCACAAACTTACGCCCAGTCGCTTTAGCAATGGATTGACCCAATGACGTTTTACCCACACCTGGCGGACCCACCAAACACAAAATTGGAGCTTTGACTTTATCAACGCGCTGCTGCACCGCGAGGTATTCCAAAATTCGATCTTTGACTTTGTCGAGTCCAAAATGGTCTGCGTTTAATACCTTTTCCGCTTCAGGCAAGTTGTGTTTGATTTTGGTTTTTTTTGCCCAAGGCAAACCAATCAACACATCAATGTAATTGCGCACCACAGTCGCTTCGGCAGACATGGGCGACATCAGCTTGAGTTTTTTCAGCTCAGCCTCGGCTTTTTTCAGAGCTTCTTTGCTCATTTTGGCGAGCTTAATTTTCTTACCTAGATCATCAAAATCAGCGCCCTCTTCGCCGTCGCCTAGTTCTTTTTGAATCGCTTTGACTTGCTCGTTCAAATAAAAATCGCGTTGATTTTTCTCCATTTGGCGTTTGACACGGCCACGGATTTTCTTATCAACATTCAGAATGTCAACTTCGCGCTCGATTTGTTCGAACAGACTTTCCAGCCGCGCTTTGATATCCGACAGATCAAGAATAACCTGCTTGTTCTCTAACTTCAAAGGCAAGTGCGCAGCAATCGTGTCTGCCAAACGACCCGGGTCGTCAATGCTGGAGATAGAGCTCAGAATCTCTGGTGGGATTTTTTTGTTCAACTTGACATATTGGTCAAACTGCTGCATCACCACACGGCGAAGCGCTTCGATTTCTGGTGTTTTTTCACCCTTGGCTGTCAGCTTGACGTCCTGAGTCTCTATCGGCGTGATATTGGCGGTGAAATGCGATTCAGCGTCATCCACGCGATTTACGGCGGCGCGCTGCTGACCTTCAACCAACACCTTTACTGTGCCATCAGGCAACTTTAGCATTTGCAAAATTGTCGAAACACAGCCAACATCAAACATATCCGTCACAGACGGCTCGTCTTTTGCAGCCGTTTTTTGCGCCACCAACATGATGCGGCGCTCATCAGCCATGGCCAATTCAAGAGCCTTGATACTTTTTGGGCGTCCCACAAACAATGGAATAACCATGTGCGGAAACACAACCACATCACGAAGCGGAAGCAAGGGCAAATCCAATGGTTCAGCAGGTAAGGCTATAGGTGCGGACATCAATTTCCTTGATTAAATTCAAAACTCATGCTTTTTTAGCAAGATCGCGGTAGACCATCAAAGGCGGTTTATTTTCAAGAATCGTTGATTCGTCGATCACGACTTTTTCAACATTGGTTTGGTTCGGCAGTTCATACATGGTGTCGATCAATGCTAATTCCAAGATAGAGCGCAAACCACGTGCACCTGTTTTACGCTTGAGGGCTTTTTGAGCGATGGCTTTCAGTGCAGATGGGCGAATTTCCAAATCCACGCCTTCCATGCCAAGTAATTTGCTGTATTGTTTGACCAAAGCGTTTTTTGGTTCGGTCAAGATTTGCATCAATGCGTCTTCAGTCAACTCGGCCAAAGTTGCGATTACAGGCATACGGCCAATCAGCTCAGGAATGATGCCGAATTTGATCAAATCTTCTGGCTCCACTTCGTTGAAAACATCGGTAATGCTGCGTACTTCCTTGCTTTTGACCATCGCACTGAAGCCAATGCCAGATGCCTCAGTGCGGTTTTCAATCACTTTTTCCAAACCAGCAAAAGCGCCGCCGCAAATGAACAAAATATTGGTGGTATCAATTTGCAAGAAATCTTGATTCGGGTGCTTGCGGCCACCTTGCGGTGGGATGCTCGCCATTGTGCCTTCGATCAACTTCAATAGCGCTTGTTGTACGCCCTCACCTGACACGTCGCGCGTGATAGATGGGTTATCCGATTTACGTGAAATTTTGTCAATCTCGTCAATGTAGACAATGCCGCGCTGCGCCCGCTCGACTTCGTAATTACAGCTCTGCAGCAATTTGGAAACGATGTTTTCAACGTCTTCGCCCACGTAACCTGCCTCAGTCAGGGTAGTCGCATCTGCCATCACAAACGGCACATCCAACATGCGAGCCAATGTTTGCGCCAAAAAGGTCTTACCCGAACCTGTAGGCCCAATCAGCAAAATATTGCTTTTGGCCAGTTCAACATCGTCTTTTTTGGACTTGTCTTTGTGCTGCAAGCGTTTGTAGTGGTTGTACACTGCCACAGCCAGTGTGCGCTTGGCAACGTCCTGACCGATCACATAATTGTCTAAATTGGCTTTGATTTCAGCTGGGGTTGGCAAATCGCCGCGCGCTTTGCGCGCTTCATCTGCCGCGACTGCCGGCAGTTCGTCTCGAATAATCTCGTTGCACAGTTCAATGCACTCATCACACACAAACACCGACGGGCCAGCAATCAGTTTTTTAACCTCATGCTGGCTTTTGCCACAAAACGAGCAAAACAGCGTTTTCTCGCCAGATGCGCCTTTTTTCTCGGCCATATAGAAGCACCTTTTTCAAATAATAAGCAATGATAACCAAAAAGGTACTCTTACAGCCCCAAAATGACCCTTTTAAGACATTTTTGAGGCTTTTTGCCAAGGTTTTACGGTCGTTTTGAAATTACCGCATCAATCAAACCATATTCTTTGGCTTCATCTGCTGTCATGTAGAAATCACGCTCCATGTCTGCTTCAATTTTTGCCAGTGTTTGTCCTGTACGCTCTGAGTAGATTTTGTTCAATTGAGAACGTGTTTTCAAAATTTCACGCGCTGCAATTTCGATCTCAGTCGCCTGACCTTGGCTACCACCAGATGGCTGGTGAATCATGACTTTGGAGTTTGGCAACGAAAAGCGCTTTCCCTTAGCACCAGCCATCAACAAAAACGAACCCATGCTAGCAGCCATGCCTGTGCACAGGGTGGACACTTCAGGCTTGATGAAGTTCATCGTGTCAAAAATCGCCATACCGGCAGACACAGAACCCCCTGGAGAGTTGATGTAAAAAGAAATGTCCTTGTCTGGATTCTCGCTCTCAAGGAACAAGAGCTGCGCCACCACCAAGTTTGCCACATAGTCGTTCACAGGACCAACCAAAAAAATCACGCGCTCTTTGAGCAAACGTGAGTAAATGTCGTACGAGCGCTCGCCACGGCCAGATTGCTCGATCACCATGGGCACCATGCCCAAACCTTGGATTTCCTGTGTGTAAGAAGCCATTTGCGTGCCGAACTGCGAATAAATATTGCTCATGAAGACTCCAAGTTAAAAGATGTGCATGCTAATTGCACATGTTAAGCGTGTACATAACAGCCGTACTGTACGACAAGTTGACAGGGTTTGACTGCACCAAAGGAATGCACCCAAAAAACATGGGGCTTGCGTCCGAAAACACAAGCCCCAGTTGCTAAAGCTAAATCAGTTAATGTCAGTTAATTACTGCTGCGCCATCAAATCGTCAAAAGAAATCGCTTTTTCAGCCACTTTGGCTTTTGACAACACAAAATTGGTCACATTGTTTTCGATCACAATGGCTTCCACTTCGGCCATGCGGTTTTTGTCGCTGCCGTACCAACGGATCACGTCCATTGGTTTCTCGTAGCTGGCAGCCAATTCTTCAATGTGGCTAGACACTTGCTCTGACTTGGCATGCAAGCTGTTGGCTTTCACCAACTCAGCAACCACCAAACCCAAACGCACGCGGCGCTCCGCTTGTGGCTGGAAAATATCTTCGGGAATCGGCATTTTGTCGAAATCTTTGATGCCGCGTTGCTTCAAGTCAGCGCGTGCGCCTTCAACCATGCGGTCCAACTCAGCCTTCACACTCGCTTTTGGCAAGTCCAACTCAGCCTTGGCAACCAAAGCATCCATCACAGATTGCTTGTTTTTAGCCAACAAGCGCGCTTTGACTTCACGCTCCAGGTTTTTCTTGATGTCTGAGCGCAAGCCAGCAACTGACGCGTCTGCAATGCCGAGTGATTTTGCCAAGGCATCGTTCACTTCTGGCAAATGGGCGGCTTCCAGCTTTTTGATGGTCAACATGAAATCAGCTGTCTTGCCAGCCACGTCTTTGCCGTGGTAATCGGCTGGGAAGGCCAATGGGAAGGTCTTGCTTTCGCCAGATTTCATGCCACGGGCAGCTTCTTCAAACTCTTTCAACATCTGGCCATCACCCACAATGAACTGGTAGGCCTCTGCCTTGCCGCCTGCAAACACTTCACCGTCGATTTTGCCTTCAAAGTCAACCGTTGCGCGGTCGCCGTCTTGTGCACCGGCATCCATAGCACGCTGTGAGAATGTACGGCGTTGTTTGCGCAAAATGTCCAAAGTTTTGTCAATCGCAGCGTCTGTCACTTCAGCCGAGTACTTCTCGACTTCAGCGGTTGCCAAATCAGCTATTTTGACCTCTGGGAACACTTCAAACACCGCATCAAACGTCATTTGACCTTCAGTAGCGGTTTCATTTTCGGTGATTTTTGGCTGGCCAGCCACGCGCAATTTCGCTTCGTTGGCCGCAACAGCAAACGCCTCGCCAACTTTGTCGTTCATCACTTCGTAATGGACGGAGTAGCCATATTGTTGAGCAACCACGCTCAAAGGCACTTTACCTGGGCGGAAACCGTTTTGTTTCACGGTGCGGGCCAGCTTTTTCAAGCGTGCGTCCACTTCAGTCGCAATCACGCTGGTCGGGAGCGACAAAACAATTTTGCGCTCTAATTTTTCTAGGGTTTCAACGGTCACAGCCATGTCGTACTCACTTAAATAGGGTCAAAAAAACAGTTGATCGATGGTGCGCGGGGGGGGACTCGAACCCCCACATCCTTGCGGACGTCAGGACCTAAACCTGGTGCGTCTACCAATTTCGCCACCCGCGCATCGAAA
>JAYSZH010000222.1:0-6539 GCA_043738155.1 Polaromonas sp.
CGGTCATGCCACCGATGTGCTCAAGGAGGGCACACTGGTGACGGTGAGCTGCGCCGAAGGCGATACTGGTTTCATCTACGACGGCTTGCTGGAGACTGAAATCAGCGAGGTAGAGCGCGGCGTAATGCCCGAAATCCCCGTCAAGATCACCATGAACATCGGCAACCCGCAGCTGGCTTTTGACTTCTGCCAATTACCCAATGCGGGCGTGGGTTTGGCGCGTTTGGAATTCATCATCAACAACAACATTGGTGTGCATCCCAAAGCGATTTTGGACTACCCAAGCATTGATGCGGACTTGAAGAAAGCGGTGGAATCTGTGGCTCGTGGCCACGCGTCGCCACGGGCTTTTTATGTCGATAAAGTGGCAGAGGGTGTCGCCACCATCGGCGCAGCGTTTTGGCCCAAGCAGGTGATCGTGCGTTTCAGCGATTTCAAATCCAACGAATACCGCAAGCTGATTGGCGGTTCGCGCTACGAGCCGGAAGAAGAAAACCCGATGCTGGGTTTCCGTGGTGCAGTGCGTTACACCAGTGCCGAGTTTGGCGAGGCATTCGCGATGGAATGCCAAGCACTCAAGCGTGTGCGTAACGAGATGGGTTTGACCAACGTCGCCGTGATGGTGCCGTTTGTCCGTACCTTGGGCCAAGCGGCGAAAGTCACCGAGTTGTTGGCTAAAAATGGCTTGAAGCGTGGCGACAACGGCTTGAAGGTGATGATGATGTGTGAAGTGCCGAGCAATGCCATCTTGGCGGACGCTTTCTTGGAGTACTTTGACGGCTTCTCGATTGGCTCCAACGACTTGACGCAGTTGACGCTGGGCCTGGATCGCGATTCAGGTTTGGAATTGCTCGCGGCTGATTTTGACGAACGTGACCCCGCCGTCAAGGCGATGCTGACCTTGGCAATACAGGCATGTAAGAAGCAAAACAAATACGTCGGTATTTGCGGTCAAGGGCCAAGCGACCACCCTGACTTTGCGCAGTGGTTGGTGGATCAGGGGATTGAGTCTATTTCTCTCAACCCTGACAGCGTAGTAGCTACTTGGCAGGCTTTGGCAAAATAATCAACGCCAAATAGTCCTAGAAGCAACTTAGAGTAGCCTCTTCTAGGTCGTTTATAGGTAGTAACCTTTAGTAGCAACAGCATCATGGTGGATTAAACTTTTAAGACACCATGATGACAGCTGCGCCACCCACCAAGAATCAACTAACTTCACCAGAGCCATCTCGTTTACGCGTTGGTTTGTTGATATTTTGGATGCTGGCTGCTTTCGGTGGTGTGTATTTTGCCCATAGCATGTCTTGGGTCATTGCGGGTTGGCCATTCAACTATTGGTATGCCTCGCAGGGCGCAATATTGCTGTTTATTGGCATCGTTGCTTTGTATGCATGGTGGCGCAATAAGACAAGCCGCGATGTGTCTGCGCATACATGGGAGGTTGCCGCATATTCTGCCTACAAGATGCGCTTGCACCGCATCATGGTGGTTTATATTGTTGGCGTGCTCTCGTTTTTGGTGATTATGTTTGCGGCAGAGCGGGCTGGTTTACCTCGGTATTGGTTAGGCGGAATTTTTTTGGCGGCGACGATTGGCCTTTATGCCTGCATCGGTATTTACAGCAGAACTGCTGAGCCTAGCGAGTATTACGTCGCTGGTAGGCGCATTCCAGCCATGTACAACGGCATGGCGACTGCTGCTGATTGGATGAGTGCAGCGTCCTTCATCAGCCTAGCGGGTGGTTTGTATCTGCAGGGCTTCTCTGGGACATCTTCACAACCTGGCGGCTTGGCTTATTTGTTGGGCTGGACGGGTGGCTTTTGCTTGATTGGCTTGCTGGTTGCCCCGCATTTGCGGCGAGTAGAAGTTGATACCGTGCCAGATTATTTTCAGCTGCGCTTCGGCGGTAAGTGGCCTAGGCTCCTTGCTGCTTTGGCCGCCGTGCTTTGTTCGTTTACTTATGTGGTGGCGCAAATTTATGGGGTAGGGCTGATTACCTCTCGGTTGACGGGTGTGCAATTCGAAATCGGCATTTTGCTCGGCTTGGGTGGCGTACTCGTTTGCTCATTTTTAGGAGGTATGCGCGCGGTGACGTGGACGCAAGTTGCGCAATATGTCATCATCATTTTGGCTTTTTTAATTCCTGTGTCGTGGTTGGCTTACAAGCAGTTAGGCAATCCTGTTGCGGCGGTGTCTTATGGCCAACAAATTGCGAAGATCAGTGCTTTGGAAGAAGGGCTGATGAACTCGCTGCCTGAGATGGCCGTTCTGCAGGAGTATGCCCGTCGCGCAAATGCTTATGAAAACAAGCTGTTGGATATCGATGCATCGTTGGCACAAGACCACAAAGACGCGCAGGCTAAGCTGAGGTTGCTCAATGTTCAGCGAGCGGACGCTTCGGTCATTTTTGCTGCCTCTCGTGAATTGGCGGCATTGCCCAAAGATGTTGTATCGGCACGAGAGGTGTGGACGGCTGCTATGCAAGACTATGCTGAGCGTGCAAAGCCTTTGGCAGGTATGCCGCGCCACGCACAACCTTTTGCGGGTAATCCAGACGGCTCAAAAGACGAGCAGCGAGCTTTTCAATCGTCCAGGCTTAATTTCTTAGCCTTGATGTTTTGTTTGATGATTGGTACAGCTGGATTGCCGCATGTGCTGACAAGGTATTACACAACGCCAAGCGTCGCAGAAACGCGTAGTTCAGTTGCCTGGTCCTTGTTTTTTATTGCCTTGTTGTATTTGTCAATACCCGCTCTGGCGGTGCTTGTGAAGTATGAAATCATGAGCCATTTGGTGGGGCTTAATTTTGACCATCTACCTACGTGGATAGCGCAATGGTCAAAAGTGGACCCAACCTTGATTTCTGTGAGTGATGTCAACGGCGATGGCATTTTGCAGTTTGCCGAGCTACGCATGGGTGCAGATATTGTTATGTTGGCGACGCCAGAGATTGGCGGTTTACCTTATGTGGTCTCTGGTTTGGTAGCTGCAGGTGGTTTGGCTGCTGCTTTGTCTACTGCTGATGGTTTGCTGCTGACCATTGGCAATGCGCTGGCACACGACATCTATAACCCTAAGCGAAGTGGTCTCAATAGCGCCTTACACCGTGTGATGTTGTCAAAATTTGCCTTGATGTTGGTAGCTCTCGCGGCGGCGTATGTAGCCTCCCAACGACCTGCTGCTATTCTTTCTCTGGTGGCAGCTTCGTTTTCATTAGCTGGCGCGGCGTTTGTACCCGCCATGGTTTTGGGTATTTTTTGGAAAAGAACGACAGGAATAGCCGCAGTTTGCGGCATGTTGAGTGGTTTGTGTATGACGTTGTATTACATGATCATCCATTTTGCACCCGTTCGTGCCGCTTTAGGAGTACATGCACCTGCGCTTTGGTTTGACATTGCGCCTATTTCTGCAGGTGTTTTTGGCGTTCCGATGGGGATTTTGACCGTGGTTGCAGTCAGTTTGCTGTTCCCAAATCGTACAACACCCGTAACATTGGCACCAGCCCCTCAAAACAGCATATAATCTAAGGCTTTCCCTTGCCACACCGCTACAGGGCGCTTAGGTTCAATTCTGAACTTAAAGTCATGTAGACGCAGCGGGTGGCTTTATCCCTAAAGGAGTGTCTATGCGTCATTATGAGATCGTTTTGTTGATCCACCCGGATCAAAGTGAACAAGTTCCAGCCATGCTGGAGCGTTACAAGGGCATGATTACCGCTGGCGGCGGCAAGGTGCACCGCGTTGAAGATTGGGGTCGTCGTCAGATGGTTTACCAAATCAACAAGCTGTCAAAAGCACACTACTTGTGCGTGAACATCGAAGCTGACCAAGCCGTGATGGCTGAACTCGAGCATGCGTTCAAGTTCAACGATGCAGTTTTGCGTCACCTCACTGTTTTGCGTAAAGCAGCCGACACAGCACCATCAGCCATGATGAAGACTGTTGAGCGCGAAGAAACACGTAAAACCCAACAATCAGAGTACGCAGCACAATAATTTTTAACTGTTTGGTGTGAACCAACTTGTTTTAACTGCGTGTCTAGTCGAGGTTTCTCCTCTGCGATACACACCAGCCGGATTACCAGCTTTGAATTTTTCACTTGAAAGTGATACTGAAGTTCAGGAAATGGGAACCAAAAGGCAAGTTAAAGTAAGTCTGAATGCAATCGCTATTGGCCACCTTGCTGAATCTATCGGCAAACAAGCTTTAGGCAGTGTTTGGAAGTTCACCGGCTTTTTAGGAGCCGCCCGCCAAGGTAAAAATGTCGTGTTTCATATTCAAGAATTTAATTAATCATTTTTTAGGAGTCCATCATGCCCGGACCAAAACGTTTTAACAAAGACAAGCGCCCAAAGCGCCCAGCACAAAATTTGTTGTTCAAGCGCAAGCGCTACTGCCGTTTCACGGTGGCTGACGTTGTCGAGATTGACTACAAAGACGTCGACACATTGCGTGATTTCATCGCCGAAAATGGCAAAATCATCCCAGCGCGCTTGACTGGCACACGTGCCATTTACCAGCGTCAACTCAACACCGCTATCAAACGTGCGCGTTTCTTGGCTTTGGTCCCGTACAGCGACCAGCACCGCATCTAAGGAGTAGTCACCATGCAAATTATTCTATTAGACAAAGTTGTTAACGTCGGCAATTTGGGCGATATCGTCAAAGTCAAAGATGGTTACGCACGTAACTTTTTGATCCCTTCAGGCCGCGCTCGTCGTGCGACTGAATCAGCGAAAAAAGAGTTTGAAATCAAACGCGCTGAATTGGAAAAGCAAGCTGCTGCCAAATTGGCAGAAGCACAAGCGCAAGGCGAAAAACTCGGTGGCACCGTCATTAAATTGACGCAAAAAGCCGGTGTTGACGGTCGTTTGTTTGGTTCTGTGACCAATGCTGACATCGCTGAAGAATTGGGTAAGCAAGGCTACAAAGTCCTGAAGTCACAAGTTCGTATGCCAAATGGCCAGATCAAGGTTGTTGGCGACAGCACCGTGACTGTGTCTTTGCACACTGACGTGGTTGCTGAAATTACCGTGACTGTGTACGGCGAATCTGCTTAAATAGTTTTTTCTCCTCCAAAAAGGCTGCCGAGTGCGAACTCGGTGGCCTTTTTTATTGGCTTTTATAGCCTTGTGTATGGCGCTTTTAGTTTTGAAAGTTTTCCACACCATTTAGTGGCTTATACAGAAGTTACCCCAAAGATAAACAGAACTTGTCCACAGCTTTTCAAGTGACTTTCAAGGTCGTTCGTATTAGCATCTAAGGCTTAGATTCAAGGAAATAAATGTCAGCCGTTATCCCTACAGACGCATCTTTAGACGCATCACTCGCCGATATCAACCACGCCATGCAAAGCGCTGCCGAAAGCGCTTCAGAAAGCAATATCCATCACGATGACGTCCACAGCGCGGTGGTGGGTGGCGATTTTGGCAGCCGCGTCCCTCAAGACTTCATTCCAGACCGGCAAATCGCCCAGCTGCGCATTCCGCCGCACTCCATTGAAGCTGAATCCAGCGTTTTAGGCGGTTTGTTGCTAGACAATGCCGCTTGGGACAGGGTAGGGGACTTGCTCAACGACAGCGACTTTTACCGCTACGAGCATCGTTTAATTTACAGCGCGATGACCACGCTGATCAATGCCTCCAAGCCCGCAGACGTCATCACCGTTTACGAGCAGCTGCAAAACTTGGGCAAATCCGAAGAAGTCGGCGGTTTGAGCTACCTCAACTCCTTGGCGCAATACGTGCCCAGCGCCAGCAACATCCGCCGTTATGCCGAAATCGTGCGTGAGCGCGCTATTTTACGCAAACTGGTCAGCGTGAGCGATGAAATAGCCACCAACGCCTTCAACACCCAAGGCCGCCCTGTCGCGACCATTGTGGACGAAGCCGAGCAAAAAATCTTCAATATCGGTGAAGAAGGCTCGCGCATGAAGCAGGGCTTCCAAAGCATGGACACCTTGGTGGTCGATTTGCTAGACCGCGTGCAGGAAATGGCTGACAACCCGAACGACATCACCGGCGTACCCACAGGTTTCTACGACCTAGATCGTATGACCTCGGGCTTCCAAGCGGGCGATCTGGTGGTGCTGGCTGCCCGCCCGTCCATGGGTAAAACTGCTTTGGCGATCAACATTGCCGAGCACGTCGCCCTGAACGAAGGCCTACCCGTCGCGGTATTCTCCATGGAGATGGGCGCAGCGCAATTGGCGGTTCGCGTGGTCGGCTCCATAGGCCGCATCGACCAAACCCATCTGCGCACCGGAAAATTGTCAGACGAAGAATGGCCGCGTTTGACCGAGGCGATTGAGAAGCTGCGCACCGTGTCTCTGCATATCGACGAAAGCGCCGGCCTTAATTCGAGTGAACTACGCGCCAATGCCCGTCGTTTAGCCCGTAAATGCGGCAAATTGGGTTTGATCGTGGTCGATTACTTGCAGCTCATGAGCGGTTCAGGCGGTGGTGGCAATGGCGAAAACCGCGCCACAGAGTTGGGCGAAATCTCCCGAGGCTTGAAAATGCTCGCCAAAGAGCTGCAATG
>JAYSZH010000223.1:0-6493 GCA_043738155.1 Polaromonas sp.
GGGCCTTCCAGACCAATATGGGTCTTGCCATACGGCAAAGTTGGGCGAATATGTCATTGAAGGCCATGTGCCTGCAGAAGATATTCGTAAACTGTTGCAAGACAAGCCCAAAGCCCGTGGACTAGCCGTGCCTGGCATGCCGCTTGGTTCTCCGGGCATGGAAGGCACAGGCAGTTATGCAGGTATTCGCCATGCCTACAACGTACTTTTAGTCTTAAACGACGGAAGTTCACGCGTTTTTAAATCTTATGCAGCTATTTCGCCAGATAAGTCTTAATTTTTACTTTTACTTTTTTAACTCAAAGGAATCACCATGAAAAACATCAAATCTCTTTTAATCATCACAGCGCTGCTCACCGGAACATCTATGAGTTATGCGGCTTCTCACGCTGCTGCACCTGCTGCGGGCGCTTCTACGATGGCATCCGCTTTACCGATGGTCAGCGCTGAAGTACGTAAAGTTGACTTAGAAAACAAAAAAATCAACTTAAAACACGGTGAAATCAAAAACCTTGACATGCCAGGTATGACTATGGTGTTTCAAGTTAAAAATGTCACCATGCTAGAAAACATCAAAGCGGGCGACAAAGTCATGTTTACTGCAGATAAGGTTGATGGCGCTTTCATGGTTATGTCCATAGAAAAAGCGAAGTAATCGAAGTCATCGAAGTAATGATGTAAGAGGCACGCTATGACAAAAAAATCAATGAGATTTTTGTATGACGTGCCCAATCTTTACAGTATCAAAGAAGTCATGCCTTTTGCCACTGCTACCTCGACAGAGCTTAAGCTTGTGAAACAGCCGGCGATCATTAGCGCAGCAGATGTTCAATCTTCTCTGGGTTGGTTTGCTACTTACTGGCCGTTGTTATTGATTTTGGCCTATTTGGTTACGACCAGCGTGCTGGTGCAACTGCCTAAATACGGCTGGGAAGGTGTGCGTTGGCACGAAACCATGCGCTACTTCATGGCTGGCTTCTTTTTGGTGTTCTCGTTTTTCAAACTTTTAGACATTCCGGCTTTTGCCGATGCGTATATGGACTATGACCTGTTGGCAAAGCGCTGGCATGGTTGGGGTTTGATTTATCCCTTCGTGGAATTAGCCTTGGGTTTAGCTTATTTAGCAAACTGGAATCCGTTAATCACCAATTGGGCTACCCTCATCATCATGGGGTTTTCAGCTATTGGTGTGATTCAAACCATGTTTCACAAGCGAGGTATCCGACCTGCATACTTGGGAACTGTTTTTAAACTGCCAATGTCTACAGTGACCCTCATTGAAGATGTTGGTATGATGATAATAGCTACATTAGCGATTTTGAACATTTAGCAACTAGCGCTATCATAGATCCATGCGTCGCCTAGTCTTTATCTTCATGATCGCAATGCTCCCGCTGCAAGGTTGGACGAGCGTGGCCATGTCTACTGAAATGGCAACCATCCAGCTAGCAGGTTCGCAGTCACTCAGCGTTGGTAAACCTATGGAAATGTCGCCTGAATGTGCTTTGCGCATGAGTGCAGCAATTTCTAATGATGCCGATAGCGAAGATGCGCCAAGCAAAGTGTGCTCGGACTGCCAAGCCTGCCACCTTCTTGCACTGGCTGAACATTTACAAATTATCGACAAGATAACTTTCAGCGTTTCCTTTGAACGCCCTGTACGGCATTACTTCGTCAGTGCTGACTTGCTGCTCAGCCAAAAACCACCCATTTTGTTAGCTTAAAGCCCTAACTCTGTCTGCACTCAAGTGCAAACGTTAGCTGCGGGCTTGATCAAGCGCTGTCTATTTGCTCATGATGCGTATTTGTAGTGTCATTTTATTGACAAACAAACATAGACTTTTGTCTTATGCCAGCAATGCAAACATAGCAATACAAATTCCTTCTTAGAAGTGCCAAATCATTTCTATAACGAGAAAAACTATTATGAAAATGAAACAAACGGTCATGGCGATGGGCATACTTATCGCATTGCCACTAGCTGCCTTTGCCCAGTCAACACTATCGCTAGAAAAAGCACTTTCACTAGCTGTACAGCGGTCAACACAGCTCGTCGCGCACGACGCAGCGAGCAAAGCAGCACGGGATATGGGCGCAGCGGTTGGAGAATTACCAGACCCTGTTTTGAAGCTGGGTATCAATAACTTACCCATTGATGGCGCAGACCGTTTCAATTTAGCTCGCGACTTCATGACCATGCGCTCAATAGGCGTGATGCAAGAATTCACGGGGGAAGACAAGCGAAAAGCGCGTCGCCATCGGTTTGAAAAAGAAGGTGAATTGGTGAGCGCCAACCGCAGTCTCGCTGCAAACAGCATCCGACGCAACACCGCTATGGCTTGGCTAGATAACTATTATCAAAATCGCATTCTTGAGGTTTTGATGCGCCAACGAGACGAGGCTAAATTGCAAATTGAAACTTCTGATGCCGCCTACCGAGGCGGTCGTGGCTCTCTCAACGACGCGTTTACAGCCCGCACGGCTGTAGTGCAAATCGAAGATCGCATCGCGATGGCAGAGCTTGAAACGGGCACGTCCAAAATTCAACTTAGTCGTTGGATTGGCGATATTGGCACGTACGCATTAGCCGCGCTACCTTTGATGGATCGTGTTGTTTTTAGTGAGAACCACTTGGATAGCCAGCTGCTGCATCACCCCCAAATTGCGGTCATGCAAAGCCAAGAAATTGTCGCACAGGCCGATGCTGATATTGCAGTTGCGAACAAACGCGCTGATTGGACGGTTGAAATCATGTTCAACCAACGTGGTTCTGCATACTCAAACATGGCTTCTTTTAACGCCTCTATACCTTGGCAGTGGGATCCAAAAAACCGCCAAGACCGTGAAGTAAGTGCCAAACTGGCCATGGTCGAGCAACTTCGTGCTGAGCGTGCGGATGCTCTACGCAACCACAGCACAGAAATACGTGTCATGTTGCAAGAATGGCGTTCAAATCTGAATCGTCTGCTTAAATACGATGGCGTCATCTTGCCGTTGGCGAAAGAACGCACCAGCGCCACACTTGCGGCTTACCGAGGCGGTGTTGCCGCAGCCAGCACGCTCAGTGCCGTATTGGAAGCACGTCGTATGGAGGTGGATGTTCAGTTGGAGCGTTTGCGCTTGGAAAAAGAAACAGCCCGTTTATGGGCACAGTTGAATTACCAAAATACGTATACCGAAGTTGAATCGGCACCAAAGTCAAGCAAGGAGCAAAAATGAAACGTAAGCACATAATTATTGGGGTCATCTTTGTGGGATTGCTCGTAGGCGCTGGTATCGGTGCTTATTGGGTCGGTATGAATCAAGGCATGGCTATGGGGGCAGCAGTTCAAACAGGTGGTGCTGCGTCTCCTGCCGGCTCTGGCGTCAACACTGGTTCGGTGCCGCAAAGTATTGCCGCAGGTGAAGACGCCACGCGCCGACACATCACTGCAGGCATCAAAGCTGGCGATATTGACCCTGCCACTGGACGAAAAGTGCTGTATTACCACGACCCCATGGTGCCTGGCAACAAGTTTGACAAACCGGCAAAATCACCGTTTATGGACATGATGCTGGTGCCCGTTTATGCCGACGGGGATGGCGGCAGTGATGGCGGCAAAGTCACGATCAGCTCGCGTATTCAGCAAAATCTAGGCGTGCGGACAGCTGAAGTCACTGAAGGCGTCTTGTCGCCGCAAGTCTCCGCAGTGGGCAATATTGCTTTCAATGAGCGGGATCAGGCTTTTGTGCAAGCCCGTGCAACTGGCTATATCGAACGCTTGTATGTGAGAGCGACGCTTGACCGCGTGAGAAAGGGTCAAGTCTTGGCTGAGCTTTATGTGCCTGACTGGATTGCCGCACAAGAGGAGTTTTTGTCAGTGCGACGCCTGCAAGGTAATGACCTAGCTGCGCTGACAGATGCTGCCCGCCAACGCATGCGCTTGGTTGGTATGAGCGAAGAGCAAGTCCGCCTTGTAGAAAGCAGCGGTAAAACACAAGCACGTATCGCCCTTATCGCGCCGATTAGCGGTGTGGTGGTGGAACTAGCTGCTCGTGAAGGCATGACGGTGATGCCTGGCGCTACCTTGTTCCGCATCAACGGTCTAGGCAGTGTCTGGGCAAACGCGGAAGTGCCTGAGAGTCAGGCTGCCTTGATTCGACCAGGCACCAAAGTTCAAGCAAGCAGCGCCGCCGCACCTGGTACCAGTCTGCTTGGCACGGTGCAAGCTATCATCCCCGAGGTAGATCAAACTACACGCACACTCAAGGCTCGTGTCGAGTTGGCTAACCCCGGCAATCTGCTGGTACCAGGCATGTTGATCAACATGCAATTCATGGACATGCGGGCAGAAAAATCTCTGCTGATTCCCACTGAAGCGGTGATCCAAACGGGTAAACGCGTGGTGGTGATGCTGGCCGAGGACAAAGGCAAGTTCCGTCCGGTCGAGATTGAAACAGGCATCGAAAGCAACGGGCAGACCGAGATCAAGCGTGGTCTGCAAGCGGGACAACGGGTTGTTGTGTCCTCGCAGTTCCTGATTGACTCTGAAGCCAGTCTCAAAGGCGTGGAAGCACGCTTGAACGATGCACCCAAGCCGACCACGGCTGATACTGCACCGCGACATGAAGGCGATGCCAAGATAGAGGCGATTGGCAAAGACAGTATCACCCTGTCCCATGGTCCGATTCCGTCCATCAAATGGGGCGCGATGACCATGGATTTCAAATTGCCGACCAGTGGTAAGCCTCGTAACTTGGTGGCGAATGACAAGGTGAATTTTGAATTCTTTATGGATGCCGAGGGTTTACCGCAAATTACCCGAATTTATCCAAGCGCGCCCGAACCGAAAGCAGCCATTGCCAAACCAGCTGGGAACAAACCATGATTGCCAAGCTGATTCGCTGGTCAATTGTCAACCGCTTTCTGGTGTTGTTAGCAACTTTGATTGTCAGCGCGTGGGGCATTTACTCGGTGATGCGCACACCCTTAGATGCTTTGCCGGACTTGTCTGATGTCCAGGTCATCATCCGTACCAGCTATCCGGGTCAAGCGCCGCGCCTTGTAGAAAACCAAATCACCTACCCCCTGACCACGACCATGCTGTCGGTACCGGGAGCCAAGACGGTACGCGGGTACTCGTTCTTTGGTGACTCATTTGTCTACGTGTTGTTTGAGGATGGCACGGACTTGTACTGGGCTCGGTCTAGGGTGCTGGAATACCTGAATCAGGTGCAATCCCGCCTGCCAGCTGGTGCCAAAGCCACGCTCGGACCGGATGCCACGGGTGTGGGTTGGATTTACCAGTATGCGCTGATCGACCGTTCGGGTACACAGGATGCTTCGCAGCTGCGGGCCTTGCAAGACTGGTTCCTGAAGTACGAACTCAAGACCGTACCAAATGTGGCCGAAGTGGCCAGTGTGGGCGGCATGGTGCGCCAGTATCAGATTGTGCTGCAGCCCGACAAACTGGCTGCTTACGGTATCCCGCAAAGTAAAGTGGTCGAAGCCATCCAAAAAGGCAACCAGGAAGCCGGTGGCTCGGTGCTAGAGCTAGGTGAAGCTGAATACATGGTACGCGCCAATGGTTACCTGCAATCACTGGAGGATTTCAAGAAAGTACCGCTGATGACCATTAAAACGGGTGTCTCGGTGCGTCTGGGTGATGTCGCACGTATCCAACTCGGGCCTGAAATGCGTAGAGGCATAGGTGAACTCGACGGTGAAGGTGAAGCCGCCGGTGGCGTGATCGTGATGCGCTCAGGTAAAAACGCGCTGGAAACCATTGCAGCCGTTAAAGCCAAACTCAAGACTTTGCAATCCAGCCTGCCCAAAGGCGTGGAAATTGTCCCCGTCTATGACCGCTCAGGTTTGATCGAGCGAGCCGTAGAAAACTTAGGCTTCAAACTGCTGGAAGAATTTGCCGTGGTTGCCATGGTGTGCTTTATCTTCCTGTTCCACCTGCGCTCAGCCTTTGTGGCGATTGTGTCACTGCCGTTGGGCATCCTGGCCGCATTTATCGTCATGCATTATCAGGGTGTGAATGCCAATATCATGTCGCTGGGCGGTATAGCGATTGCGATTGGGGCCATGGTCGATGCAGCCGTGGTGATGATTGAGAATGCCCACAAGCATCTGGAGCATTGGAGCCATGTTCACCCAGATGAAAAACTGGAAGGCGAAGCGCGTTGGCGGGTGATTGGTGAATCTGCCGCTGAAGTAGGCCCTGCGCTGTTCTTCTCGCTGCTGATCATCACGCTGTCGTTTATTCCTGTGTTCACGCTGGAAGCGCAGGAAGGTCGTTTGTTCTCGCCCCTGGCCTTCACCAAGACCTATTCGATGGCCGCTGCGGCGGCACTGTCGGTCACACTGATCCCTGTGCTGATGGGTTACTTGATTCGAGGACGCATACCACAGGAGAAGGCCAACCCGTTGAACCGCTTCCTGATTACTGTCTATCGTCCGTTGTTAAATGCGGTGCTGAACTGGCCCAAAGCCACCTTGGCAGGCGCT
>JAYSZH010000224.1:0-2579 GCA_043738155.1 Polaromonas sp.
CAAAAACGCCAGCGTGCCCACCGCCCCACCGGTGATCAACGACCCCAGTTTTTGGCCAAAAATACTTTTTGCAATCGCACCGCCAATCGGCACGGCGAAGAACAAGAAGACCGCTAAATCCATCCAGTCAAAACCGCCAAGCAGATTGCCTGACCCACTGGCAGTAGAAGTAACCTCAGGCAGCGTCTCGCCATTGATACGCGCGCTGAGCTGGTCAACGCCAGCTGAAATCCCACCTGCATAATCGCCTGCCTTAAACCGCGGCGTCACCGCGTTTGTGATGATTTGCTTGGCTGCCAAGTCGGGAATGGCACCTTCCAGCGTTTTGGCTACTTCAATACGCATTTGCCGGTCTTTGAACGCCACGACAAACAACACACCATCGCCCACGTCTTTGCGACCAATTTTCCAAGCATTGCCCACGCGGTTGGCGTAGCTGCTGATGTCTTCTGGCTGCACCGTCGGCACAATCAGCACCACCACTTGCGAGCCTTTTGCTTTTTCTAGCGCGTCAAGTTTGGCCTCCAGCGCGGCGTGCTGGCTCGCATCAAGCAAGCCTGTCGTGTCCACCACATGGCTGGTCAGTGCCGGAATGGGCTGCACATCCTGGGCAAAAACGCCAGTTTGCAGCAGCAAAGCCACCAACAGTGTCTTACACAAAAAGCCTAAAAAGCCACGCAAAAGGTTCACAAATGTCCTATGAGTTTTAGTAGTTTAGGGGTTTTACGAGAGAGTGAGCACTTGCTAACTTCCTCGTCAACCTCTTCAATGACTAATTCAATTACTCTACTTCAATTATTTCTTCTCAAAACTCACGGCTGGTGGCTTAGAGATGGCCGCTTCGTTTTCAACCGTGAAACCTTCTTTGGTTTTGTAGCCAAACATCATGGCGGTTAAGTTGGTCGGGAAGCTGCGGGTTAAGATGTTGTAGTCTTTGATGGTCGCGATATAACGGTTACGCGCCACGGTGATGCGGTTTTCAGTGCCTTCCAGCTGCACACGCAAATCGCTAAAACCTTGGTTGGCTTTCAAGTTGGGATAAGCCTCGCTCACCGCCATCAAGCGGGAGAGTGCGCTGCCCAGTTCACCCTGCGCGGCTTGGAACTTCTTCATCGCCTCTGGATTGTTTAACAGCTCAGGTGTGACTTGAATCGCGGTCGCGCGGGAGCGTGCTTCGATCACCTTGGTCAGCGTTTCTTGTTCAAAATTAGCCTCGCCTTTGACGGTGGCAACGATGTTTGGCACCAAATCAGCACGGCGCTGGTATTGGTTCAAAACCTCTTTCCAAGCGGCATTGGATGTTTCGTCCAAGCTTTGAAAGTCGTTGTAGCCGCAGCCAGTCATGGCGACAGAAGTGATGAGTGCAGAAATAATCAATAACCAACGTTTCATGGGAAATCCTTTCGAGGACAAACAAAGAAGAGCATGCAAAAGTACAAAACGGTACGTTAGCATAAATGGACGCAAACTTCAGTGATTTAAACCTCAAAAGGTGATGTTTTTGTGAAATCCGTGTAAAATTCAAAAAATGGATCAAAAAATGACTCTAGCCAGCGTATTTATTGCCTAAGTAGCTATGAAATATATAGCACCTAGTTGGTTGCCCGGCGGCAACCTGCAAACCATCTGGCCTGCCATGGTCAGTGTCCGCTCACTTGAACAGCCCGCTGGCCCAACTTACAAGCGGGTGCGTTGGACGACGCCGGACGATGATTTCGTCGATGTTGACTACGGGGCTACAACAGCACTTCAAACTAAACACGGCGCAAAACAACCCTTGCTCGTGCTGTTTCACGGCTTGGAAGGCTCCTCCAGCAGCCACTACGCCCTCGCCTTCGCCAAAGTCGCCCAACAGCGCGGCTGGGCTTACGCTGTGCCGCACTTTCGCGGCTGCAGTGGCGAGATCAACCGCGCACCCCGTGCCTACCACTCAGGCGATCATGAAGAAATCGGCTGGATGCTGTCCAAGCTCAAAGCCGCCCATGTGTTAGCCGGTGGCGGAGCATTGCTGGCCGTGGGCATCTCGCTAGGCGGCAACGCCTTGATGCGCTGGGCGCAAGAAGCCGGCAGCACAGCGGCGCAAACGGTGCAAGCCGTTGCATCCGTTTGCTCGCCCTTAGACTTGGCCGCCAGTGGCGTCGCCATTGGGCAGGGCTTCAACCGCATGGTCTACACCCGCATGTTTTTAAACAGCATGAAACCCAAGGCGATGGAGCGCTTGGCGCTGAACCCCGGCTTGTTTGACGCCAAAGCGCTGCAAGCCAGCCGTGATTTGTACGAATTCGACAACATCTTCACCGCCCCTGTGCACGGCTTCAAAAACACCGAAGACTACTGGCTGCGCGCCTCCGCCAAGCCACACATGCACCGCATCACCCTGCCCGCCTTGGCTTTGAACGCGGTGAACGACCCGTTTGTCCCCGCTTGGTCATTACCCAAACCCGCCGAAGTGGGTAAAAACGTCACCCTGTGGCACACCGCGCAGGGCGGTCATGTGGGTTACCCGAAAGGCAAGTTTCCTGCGCAGGTGATGGCGATGCCAGAGGCGGTATCTGGCTGGTTGGCAGCTCATTTACCAG
>JAYSZH010000225.1:0-2573 GCA_043738155.1 Polaromonas sp.
GTGCGCCTGTCAAGGCTGACAGCTCTCGCGCCACGCCGTAAACGCTCAAACAATGCGCCAGATTTGGCGTCAGCTTCAGCGTCAGCAACGTGTCGTCTAGATTCAAGTGCGCACGAATGTCTTGACCGATAACGGCATCGTCAGCCAGCTCCAACAAACCATCTTTGCTGTCGTTCAATTTCAACTCGCTGGCAGAACACAACATGCCCTGACTTTCCACACCGCGCAGCTCGCCCAGCTTGATCATGAAAGGTTTGCCATCCTTACCTTCCCCATCAGCAGGTGGCAAGGCAGCACCAACCAAAGCACAAGGGATTTTGATGCCGACGCGGGCATTGGGCGCGCCGCAGACGATGTTCAACAACTCAGCCTGACCGATATTGACCTGGCAGACGCGCAGCCTATCCGCATTCGGGTGCTGCTCTGCCGCCATGATTTGACCGACGACGATACCGGTGAACGGTGGTGCTACGGGGCTTTGCTCTTCAACTTCCAATCCGCCCATGGTGAGCGTTTCGGCCAATTGGGCGGTGGTCAGTGGCGGATTGCAAAATTCGCGCAACCAGGATTCTGGGAATTGCATAGTTTTTTCTTATTGAAGTTTGTTTACTGGAATTGCACTACTGGAATTGGCTCATTGGAATTGAGACAAAAACCGAATATCGCCATCAAAAAACAAACGCAAGTCGTTCACGCCGTAGCGCAGCATGGTCAACCGGTCTGGTCCCATACCAAAGGCGAAACCGATGTATTTTTCAGGGTCCAAGCCCATGTTACGCACCACGTTGGGGTGCACTTGGCCTGAACCTGCTACTTCTAACCACCGACCCGCCAGCGGGCCGGTGGCGAATTGGATATCAATTTCGGCACTCGGCTCGGTGAACGGGAAAAAGCTCGGGCGGAAACGCAGCACTAAGTCGTCCGACTCAAAAAAGGTGCGGCAAAAATCGGTGAAAACAACTTTCAGGTCTTTGAAGTTCACATTCGCGCCAATCCACAGGCCTTCACCCTGATGGAACATGGGGGAATGGGTGGCGTCGCTGTCGACGCGGTAAGTACGGCCGGGTGCGATGACGCGAATTTCAGGCATGAAGTATTCGGAAGCCCCTCCGGTAGCTGCACTTGCATCAATCAATGCACGGTATTTCTTGACGTGCTGCACGGCGTAACGAATCTGCATCGGACTGGTATGTGTACGCAACAGGTTCGGAGCAGTCTCCGTGCCACCTTCAACGTAAAACGTGTCGTGCATGGAGCGCGCTGGGTGGTCTTCCGGCGTATTCAGCGCGGTGAAGTTGAACCAGTCGGTCTCAATCTCCGGGCCTTGCGCCACGTCAAAACCCATTGAACCAAAAATCGCTTCGATGCGCTCCAAGGTGAGCGACACTGGGTGCAAACCGCCCTGCCCGCGCTTGCGGCCTGGGAGTGACACATCCAAGGCTTCGGCTTTGAGTTGCAACTCAAGATCAGCATCTGCCATTGCTTGGCGACGGCTTGTTAGCGCGGCTTCAATCGCCTGCTTAGCCACGTTGATAGCTGCGCCGCGTGATTTTTTCTCTTCCACGGGCAGCGCTGCCATACCTTTCATCAGCTCGGTGATGCTGCCTGTTTTGCCTAAAAACAGCGCTTTGGCGTTTTCCAGATCGGCAGGTGTGGCAGCAGCGATGAAAGCTTGCTTGGCGGCGTCAACAATGGGGTTCAGTTCATTCATGTTTTTTATTCTAAAACTTCTAAATACTTATCTAAATTAATTATCTGAATCAATATTGACGATGTCAGTCTGCAAAAGAATATTGACAATGAAAAAGGGCTAGCGCAATCAAGCTCTAGCCCTTGTTTCTATTGCCTAAGCTGCTATTTTAACAATAGCTAAAACAGCAACCTAAAATAGCAACGTTGCAAGCTGAAAATCAAGCAGCCAGTTTGGCTTTAACTTGTTCCACAATGCTTGCGAAGGCAGCTTTGTCGTGCACGGCGATGTCAGCCAACATTTTGCGGTCAACTTCAATAGAAGCTTTCTTCAAACCGTTGGTGAACTGGCTGTAGGTCAGACCGCATTCACGCGCAGCGGCGTTGATACGGGCGATCCACAAGCGGCGGAATACACGCTTTTTGGTACGACGGTCACGGTAGGCATATTGCCCAGCTTTCATGACCGCTTCTTTGGCGACCCGGAAAACATTACCGCGGCGACCGCGAAAACCCTTGGCAAGGGCGATGATTTTTTTGTGACGGGCTCTGGCCGTTACACCACGTTTGACGCGAGGCATGTTAGTACTCCTTGTTCGTCGTTAATTAAATGCCTTGGCCGGGCAACATTTGAGACATACGACCCATATCGGTCTTATGCACTTCTGTTGATCCGCGCAGATGGCGTTTGTTTTTAGTGGTCTTCTTGGTCAAGATGTGACGTTTGAAGGCTTGACCGCGCTTGACGGTGCCACCTGGACGAACGCGAAAACGTTTTTTCGCGCCACTTTTGGTCTTCATTTTGGGCATTTTCATGCTCCTTTTCTATTGTGCTCGTGAGGCGTTTGCGAACCTACGCAAACTTGTTGGCCCCGAGCCACTTG
>JAYSZH010000226.1:0-18162 GCA_043738155.1 Polaromonas sp.
TTAGCGGCATCAAATGTAGCTGTCGCACCCGCCACCACAAATCTGTGTTTCACACCACGCGCGGTGAAGTTGCCACTCCAAAACGTACCCAATTCAAACGGACAATCAACCAGTTCATCGTAGGTGGCAAATGCATAGCTACCAAAACCTTGTTTGTTCACGCTCAAAGGCTTTGCACCCGTAGCTACTTGCCAATCGCGTTTGGTGGTCAGCGGTTTTAATTCCAAAACATGCGCCGAGTCTTCTTGTCCTTCCACGCGCAAGCACATACTGGTGCCATTAAAAAAACCACGTGAGTCATCTAGCCAAGCGGTGCGCACCGAATTGTCATGTGCAAAAACTTGGTAAGTAATTACCAAAGGCTTGGTTGAGTCACAATCTATCTGCCACGAGCACTTGTCCGCTTGAACCGCCTCTATCTGTTTCTTACCTTGGTAAGCGTTTACTTTTTGCAAGTTTCTAGCAAATTCCCGTACCAAATAGCTGCCTGGAATCCACACGGGCAGCGACACATGCTGCGTGATGGCTGGTTCTGGGATGGTGAGAGTGACTTGAAACAAATGTGCGTTCAAATCATGGAGTTCAACTTTGTAGGTGATCAGGTTTTGCATGGCTCAAGAATAACGTAAAGCGGCAAGGGTTTGAGTGCGAAAACAAAAAAGCGCTGAATATCGCTATTCAGCGCTTTTGTTGTGAGGTAAAAACTTAAGCTGTTAAATCAACCGTTTTAGCGCCTGGGCCATTGGTTTGCACGGACTTGATGCCGTTGTCGCGTGCTTTCTCAGATTCATACATTTCGCTTTTACCAATCACTTGGTGGTTGCCAGCTTTCAGCACAAAGTAGGGCGCTTTATTTTTGCCTTCTAACTTTGCAAATCGGCCGATATCAGCTGAATTTTTTTGCACAGAGGCAATGCCGTTCAACGCGCTAGACTTTGATTCATACATCTCGCTAGCCAAAATAATTTGTCCATTGCTCGCTAGCAAATTAAAAAAAGTTTTGCCATTTTTAGATTTTTTCAGCTCAAATTTTCCTGCCATGAAAGTCTCCTGGTTAAAAAGTATGGTGATAGATTCAACGAACGATTAAAAAACAATTCGAAATTCGCACAAACGTTAACCATGCTTAACCCAAAGTTATGCACAGCTAGCAACCAGTTTGTAACCGCAAATGCAGTTTTTTGCAACTTAAGTGTCGCTTTATGAACCTAAAGTAACTTAGAAACTGTCCAAGCGATCACCAAAGCCAGCGGTAGAGTGGCAATCCAAGAAAGCAAAACACTGCGCAAAGCCTGCCAATTTAAAGTCCCCGCGCTTGCTCCCACACCAGCAATGGCACCAACAGATACGTGTGTTGTAGAGACAGGCAGGCCAAATTTACTCGCCAACAAAACCAGGGTGGCTGTGATTAAGTTGGCAGCGAGGCCCTGCTTATCGTCCAAACGCGTCACTTTTTGGCTCATGGTTGTTGCTACTTTTTTGGCGAAAACCAAACCACCAAAGATCATCAACAAAGCTACCAGAGCTATTGGAAGTTTTGAATTGGTAAATTGTGCTGCAAATAACAACGCTGCTAATTTAGGCGTATCGTTGACTGCACGCGCAAAGCAGATGGTGGCTGCAGATCCTATATGGATTTTTCTCAGCAAACTTGAAATTGAAAAGCTTGCCTGCGTGCTGATGTTGTCACAGCTGGCTTTGTCGCTGATGACGATGCTTGGCATCCTTGTGCCAAGCATCAATGTATTTGTCGATGTTAGTCGCACGGGCGTAGCATCAACAAGGCATGCACAATCGTTTTTTGACTTTCGCATGGCTATTATTTTGTAAAGCAGCAGCCCTAAACTAGCCGCTATGAAGGGGCTCATTAACAGAGGCAAAAAAAAGGCTTGCCATAATTTGTTGAAATCTACATGGCTACCCGTCTGCCCCAAACCTGCACCAATCAAGCCACCAATCAAAGCATGCGTTGTCGATATGGGAAACCCCAGCCGCGTTGCCAAAAATACTGTTAATGCTGCCCCGCAGGCGACGCTGAGAATAAAAGCAGGTGTGCTTGCAACGGCATTCGGCACCAAACCTCTGCCGGAAAATTGCTGAATCAAATTATCAGCCAGCAACCACGAAGCCATACTACCAGCCAAGGTGGCCAATGTTGCCAGTATCAGAGCCTGACGATAGCTAAGTGTGTCTGAACCCCAAACTGTTGCAAAACCTTTGAAATTATCGTTGGCACCATTGTTAAACGCTAAGAATAAAGCAGCAACTACAAGGGCTAATTCCATGCAAAGCTCCTAGCAGCAGGCCACAGCATTTTCGCTAGCGCTTGCGTCGTAAGGAATAGATGTGCCACAGCCGGTGAAAATACCGTAATGGCGGTCAAAATTGCCGATAAATTCAAAATGTGGCGCAAATCGTGTGTCTTGCAGCATGCGCCACGTGTTGCCACACACGGGGAAGACACGTCCCGTTTCCATGTCGTGATGTTTATCGAGCGCGTATTTGTCTGGATGCTCCGGAATCGTACCTTTGTAAATGACTGCTTGTCCGTAGTCTTCGCAGGCCGTTTCTAATTCTGCAATTTTGAACAAGCGGTAGGTGGCTGAATAAAAGCGCAAGTTTCCTGCGCGGGTAGCTAGCACGGGGTCGGTAATCTCTAAGGGGCGGTCGGTGGTTAGGCGTGGGTCGGCAAAGCCATGCTGGTGAGACAGGCGAACAAAATCGTTCCAGTACAATGCGCCACCCAAGCATTCACCGTACAACACGGGGTCGTTTCGCACAGAGTTGGGCACGCGGCGGTCGGCATACACATCTGAAAAGAAAAATTCACCGCCGGGTTTAAGCAGGCGGTGCACGCCGCGCATCACGGCATCTTTGTCGGGTGACAAGTTGACCACGCAGTTGGAGACGATGACATCGAAGCTACCTGCTTCTAACTTTAAATCTTCTAGTCGTTCGATATAACCATGCATAAATTGCACATTGTCAAAACCAAAAACTTCAGCTTGGTGGGAACGGTATTTTTCGGCAATAGCGAGTTGCTCATCGGTCATGTCTACGCCCACCACAGAACCAGTAGGCCCCACAAGCTGCGCCAAGGCGTAAACGTCTCGACCCGAGCCGCAGCCCAAATCAAGCACGCGGCAACCTCGCAGCAAAGGTGGGCAAACGAGCCCGCAGCCATAGTAGCGAGACAGCACGTCAGGGTGAATTTTGCTGAGTAAGGGTTTTAGCCACTCTGGAACAGCGCTGATGTCACAGCAGGCACTGGTTTTTAAGTCATTCGTGCTTTGAAGTTGGCGGCCATAATAGTCTTGAACAATGTCGTACATGGTGTGTCTTTTGAAGAAAATAGGTCGAAAAAGTTTCTTAAGCTAAAGTCGAATCTAGGCTCACTTTCTTACAGGTCGAATAGCCCCATTCAACAGGAAGTTGGGCAAGATCAATGGGCTCGTCTATGTCGTGCAGGGTTTGAAGCACTTTAACGTCACAGTCTATTTGCGTCATGATTTGCAAGGTTTTAAGCGCTACAGCGCTTGTGCTCCATGGCATATTTTCAAACAGTCGATTGTCAAAACGTTTCAAGGCGAGAAGTGCATAGCCACCATCGTAGGTTGGCAGCAGCGACGCATCGTAGTCATGCAGGGCTTGTGCTGCCTCATGCAATGTAAACACATCAATGGCTGGGCAATCAGTGCCTATCAATAAGAGAGCTTCACCATTTTGAGTTGTGCGAGCGGCTACGCGAGCCATTCGCTCACCTAAGTCGCCTTCACCTTGCGCACTCCAAATGATGTTGTTTGGTAAATCCAAATTTTGCCAGCCCGTGTCAGTCGGGTCAGGGGTGGCACAAATTTCAACAACGCCTAATTTTGACGTCAAAGCAGTTGCTACTGTGTGATAAAGCATCTTCTTCGCCAGCTGCGCAGCCCCGTCTGCACCCAAAGCAGGTATCAACCGCGTTTTGGTAAACCCTGCAACAGGCGCTTTCGCCATGATCACAATACGAACAGGCATCATCTGTACAACTCCGCTAATAATTTTGGGTTTTGACCCCGCCAATACGCCCAACGCAAGCGCCACATTAAAAAAATCGTTGTCCACACCCCTCTAGTTTCCCAGCGCCTGCCAGACGTGATGACGGGAGAAACAATACACGCTGGTCGCGATAACTGGCGCAAACGGCGCGACGCTTCAATATCTTCCATCAACGCCAGTTCAGGAAAACCGCCTATCGCTTGATAAGCAGATCGCTTCATAAACATCGCTTGGTCACCAGTCGCAATACCTGACAGACGCGACCGCCAATTCATCATGCGAGCCACGACGCCCAGCATCCAAGGTTTGCCGGCAATGCGCACATCAAAGCGTCCCCAGCAGATATTTCCAGTCAAGTATGATTTGATTGCTGCAAGCGCATTTTGAGGCAATTGCGTGTCTGCATGCAAAAATAGCAAAACGTCGCCAGTTGTCTGAGTTGCTCCAGCGTTCATTTGCCAGGCGCGCCCTTTGCATGAGTTGATAACGCGCAAGCCCGCAATTTGAATCAAAGCTACTGTGCCGTCCACGCTACCCCCATCCACGAAAACAAGTTCAAAATCAGGATTTGCACCCTGCTTGAGCGCAGTTAAATCGCCTATCAATCCCGGCAAAACGAGAGACTCATTAAACACCGGAACAACGATAGCTATCTTCATACGGCTAAACAATGCTTCTTATCAAGCGGGAAGCGCACCCGCACAGCTGCTACCTTGCCCGGCGGTACAACCATAACAGTGGTCTGCCACGCGAATAGCTTTTCCCTGAATGTCGTTGCTCAACAAATCACGTAAATGTGGGCGGTTGATGGTCGTCGCTTCAGCATTGATTTCGGTTGGAATGGCTAGCTCCAGCTGCTGGTTAAAGTCGCAGTCGTACAAATAACCTTGCCAGTCCACACTCACTGTGCTGCGGCACATCACGTGCTCTAAGTTTTCGGCTAAGAAATTGTCCCGCAGCAATTGCATATACGGCGCAAAGGTTTTTTTGGAAATCAACATCGACCCAAACCGTTTGATGGGCATGTTGGTCAAGGCAAACAACTCGTTAAACACTATGCCAAAATGCGACAAAAGTTCGCGTTTATAGTCTGCCTGCAGACTGCTTTGGTTAGGCGGTAGGCTAGGGCCTTGCGGGTTGTAGACCAAATTCAAAACCAAACCCGTGCCCGGTTGGCCGTAGCCCAAAGCATTGAGTTTTTGTAGTGCCGCAATACTGAGGTCAAACACGCCTTTGCCACGCTGTTTGTCTACGTTTTCAAGAGAATAGCAGGGCATAGAGGCGACGATCTCCACTTTTTGCATCGCTAAAAACGCTGCCAAATCCTCTTGCCCCGGCTCAAACAATATCGTCAAATTGCAGCGGTCAATCACCCGCACGCCTTGCGCGCGCGCCTCGGCCACGATCCGTTTGAAGCCTTGGTGCAGCTCAGGCGCACCGCCGGTTAAATCTAAGGTTTCTATTTTGCGTGTTTTGAGAACTTGGCTGATCATGTTAATCAGCCCATCGTCCATCATCTCCGTGCGGTGCGGCCCCGCGTCTACATGGCAATGCACGCACGACTGGTTGCACAAATAGCCCAAGTTGACTTGCAGCGTGCTCAGGCGTTTGCGCGACAGCGCGGGGAAGTTAGTCGCTTTAAGTAGCGGCAAAGTGGCATGCATGGCTATTCCTGTCGTTTCTATGTGTTTTTCTTTGTCGCACTCATTGCATCTATATTACAGTGTCTAATATTAAATATGGCAATTTATACCGCACGTTCTATAAGGTTAAATTAAAGGTTAAATTAAAGGTTAAAGAGGTAGATTCATCATGCAAAAAACTTTGGTTGGCGTTATCGGCGGCAGCGGCTTGTACAACATGGATTCGCTGCAAAACGCGACCGAACACCACATTGACACCCCTTTTGGCAAACCTTCGGATGTTGTCGTCACGGGCAGCATAGACGATGTGGGCGTCGCATTCATTGCGAGGCATGGACGTGGCCATCGGCTGATCCCCTCAGAGGTGCCTTACCGCGCCAACGTTTACGCCCTCAAACAATTGGGCACAAAGTATCTGATTTCTTTGTCCGCCGTAGGTTCCCTGAGTGGCGAGATGAAACCGCTGGATATGGTGCTGCCCGACCAGTTCATCGACCTGACCAAACGGCGCGACAGTACCTTTTTCGGCAACGGTGCCGTGGCGCACACCTCGCTGGCAGAGCCAGTTTGCGCCAATTTGGCCGATGTGTTGGCCAGAGCCGTTGCGCAAACGCACAAAGAAGTCAATATGGGCGCAGACTTTGCCCTGCATCGCGGCGGCGCATACGTGTGCATAGAAGGCCCGCAGTTCTCCACCATGGCCGAATCGCACTGGTACCGCAGCATGGGCGCCAAAGTGATTGGCATGACCAACATGCCCGAAGCCAAGCTCGCCAAAGAAGCGCAAATGGCCTATGCCAGCTTGGCAATGGTGACAGATTTTGACTGCTGGCACCCGCGCGAAGCGCATGTCACCGCCAATACCGCCATTGCTAATTTGATGAAAAACGCGGGTTACGCGCAGTTGATTGCCGCTGCTGCCGTGCGCTTGTTGGGGGCTGAAAAGCCAGCATCAGCCGCGCACACAGCCTTGGCGACGTCTTTGGTGACGCAACCTGCAGACATGTCGCCAGAAGTTTTAGCGCGTTTGCAGGTTTTGTTGAATTAAAGACGACAGCAGCTTATTTGGCTGCGGCCAGCATTTTTTCTACCTGAGCCGCGTCAATCGCACCCGGTACGCGTGTGCCGTCTACAAAAAACATGGTCGGTGTGCCGGTGATTTTGTATTTTTTGCCAAATTCCACATTGCGTGCGACCGCTGCCGTGTCGCAGGTGGCAGGCACAATCGCTTGGTCACGCACCATGTAATCTTGCCACGCTTTGGCTTTGTCTTTGGCGCACCATAGGTTGTTGGATTTGGTCACGGAATCCGCACCCAAGATAGGGTAGAGGAACATGTAAAAAGTCGCATTGTCCACTTTTTGCATCTCGCGCTCATAGCGCTTGCAGTAGCCGCAATTGGGGTCTTCAAATACCGCAATCTTGCGTTTGCCATTGCCCCTTACGATGGTGAAGGCGTCTTTCAAAGGCAGGGCAGAAAAATCAATCGCACTTAACTTGTTCGTGCGAATTTCAGTCAAGTTGCTGCGTGCTTTGGTATCAAACACACTGCCTTGAATCAAAAAATTGCCTTCAGAATCGGTGTAAAAAATATCAGTCCCGTTCACCCGCACTTCAAACAAGCCGTCCATGGGCGTTTTGCTGATTTCGTCAATCGCTGGTAAGTTGGGCAAACGTTCTTTGAGGTTTTTGCTGATGACGGCATCTTGCGGTGTCGCCGCAAAGGCGCTTAAACCGAGCAGCAAGCTTGCCAGTAATGCGACTGAGGCAACTGTGGCAACTGAGAATTTTCGTAAAACCAACATGTCGAAACCCTAACTAAATAAATTCAAAAAACCAAAAACCAAAAACCCAAATAAACAAAACTTAAGCTGCAAACCCATCGCCCGTTATAACTTCAGTTATAACCCTATGGCACGTTTGGTGACCCACTGTTTCAAGCCGCCACTGCGTTCAAAGCCCTGCATGCCCCAGTTGCGCAGCGCCTGCAAGGGCGATTCGCTTCTCGCAAACAGCTGCTGCAGCCCATCCGTTACCATTCCCAGCGCCAGCGCGTCCAGCTTGCGCGCCCGTTCATAACGTCTGAGCAGCTTCAAATCGCCGACTGACCGCCAATATTCCTTGCCTTTCACAGCAGCCAGCACATGCGCCAGCTCCGCCACATCCGCCAGCCCCAAGTTCAATCCCTGGCCAGACAGCGGATGCACCGTGTGCGCAGCGTCCCCCGCCAGCGCCCAGCTGCCCAATTCTGCGTGTTTGCCTACCCCTTTACCTACCCATTTTTCCGCCCGCGCCAGTTGCAGCGGCCAAACGGCGCGTTCGCTGTACAAAGTCATCTCGCCCAAAGCATGTTCGCTGTGGGCGGCTACTTCTTTGGCAAATTCGTCACTATTTAACGCCATCAACGCTTTAGCCCGCTCTTCACTTACAGACCAAACCAGCGCCACAGAGTTCCCCGGCTGGGGTTGATTTGGCTCAGAGAGTGGTAAAAATGCCAAAATCTCATTGCCTGTTTCACCATTTTTGAACCACTGCATTGCTTGGCCGTTGTGCGGCAGCGTGCCCGTCAATCGCGCGGCAACGGCATGCTGGTGATAGGGTGTCACATCAAATTCAACGCCTAGTTGTTCACGCGTCACGCTGTTTTTGCCTTCGCAAACAACGGTCAAATCGCGCCGAATGGTTGTATTTGAGTTTTTATTTGCGTCATGTTGGTGAGCGCTCACTATCTGTCCAACGCAAGTAATCAGGGGCTGATACTTCACCGCCTGCAGCAATTGCGCCTCCAGAGTTTCTACATCCACAATCCAAGCCAAGGCCTCAGACCCATGCTCCGCCGCGCTGAAATTCACCCGTCCGGTCGTGTCGCCATGCACCTGCATACCCAAAACAGGGGTGGCATGGGCAGCGTCCGGCCACGCGCGCAGCGATTCCAGCAGGGTTTTTGAGGCTGCGTTCAGCGCGTAGGCCCTGACGTCATGTTTTTCGCCAGCAGATTCAGGTTTCGCCGAACCAACCAAAGCTACCCGAAACCGCTCCTTAGCCAACAACAACGCCAACGTCCGCGCCACAATGCCCGAGCCTTGAATGCAAATGTCGTAGTGGGTACTCATGTAGGCATTGTAAAAGGTTAGCTAAAACCTTTGGTGCTTCTGAAATGCTATGGATAAAGTAGAAATCAGTTAGTGGCCTTCTTTACGGAAACCGTCCATGTATAGTAATGTAGAGTGTCCGTGACCATCAGTTCTGTAGACGCGGACACCCTTTGCGATGATGACAGTTACAGAACTAGCGCCGTATAAGGACGGCAAAATGAAGTCTTGATCTGCGTAGCGGGCATTTCTGCCAACGTGGATACGCTGTTCAATATCGGGACAGTTTGTTTTAGCTCCCTCGACCCACTCAGAAATCTCTGATTGCGTCGCAGCTTTAGTCTTGTCCATGAATGCAGTGAAAATCGCGTTGGTCGCCTTATGGAGTTTCTCTGTCAAATCAGTAACTTCATGCTGCAATCGCCAATGGTTTGATTGAATTTCTGCAAACTCGTTTTTTGCGTCAGGTGCTTCTTGGAAGTCACCTCTTACCCATCCAATGCCCGGATAGTCTTCTGCTGCATGGTGTAACGATGTCATAGCGTGAAGCGCAAGCTCTCTTTGGAATTCCAGTATTTGACAACGCGCCCTTCGGATGCCTTCTGTCTGAATGCGGTCAGTTTCTCCCTAAGTAATCCGTTATCGTCTGTAACACCAACAGGAAAAGAGTTTGGGTTTTCATGTATGAAAGCTAGAACAGTTTTTTGCTTGGTAACTGCATAGTCGTATTCTGCCTCTGTGAAGCTAACACCCTCAGTAGTGGTCGATCCATAGCGCCCTCCAATAACAAGGACGTAGTAGTCGCAGTCATCTATAACGCGCTGTATGTACCTCAATTGCTCAGTGGAGGTGGCAGGAAAAGATTCCATTCCCGATGGAATAAAGCCCATATCGATTACGGACTTTGCGATGGCTTGTCGTTCATCCTTTAAATCTTTGAAGGTCGAACTTATAAATACTTGGTATTTTTTCTTCATTTGTCTTAATTCCTTTCCGCATCGAATGGATAAGTGTTAATTCAGTCATTGCAAGCTCCTGGCTTTTAAAATGAGCACGCGAACACCTCTTATTTCTGCACTATAACTTAACATTAAAGCAGGCAATTCGCTGCAAATAATATAGCTGCTTAGGCAATAAATACGCCGGCTACAGCCTGAAATGAAGGTGTTTTAGCATCAAATTAATAGAAAACCTCTGAATCATGTGCAAAAGCGAGCGCATTTTGTGCACAAATCGTATAATTGATACGTTATACGCATAACGCTTTAAGGGGTTTATATGCACAAAAGAATGACGATTACGTTGGATGAGGCTGTTTACGACGGTTTGTATCGCACCATCAACAAGCGGAAAATGAGCCAATTCATTGAAGATTTGCTCAGGCCGCTGGTGCTGGATACCAGCTTAGACGGCGGCTACCGCGCTATGGCGGCGGACAAGGCGCGGGAGACTGAGGCGCAGGAATGGGGCAATGCGCTGATTGTCGATTTAGCCAATGAGCCTGTCCCGAGCCCGTCCATATGAAGCGCGGCGAGGTGTGGTGGGTTGAGTTTGACCCCGCCGTTGGCAGCGAAGTTCGCAAAACACGTCCTGCCGTTATCGTCAGCAACGACGCGGCGAATCGCAACTTAGCACGCGTCATCGTCGTGCCGCTGACCAGCAACACAACCCGTCTTTATCCGGGCGAAGCCTTTGTCAGCGTCGCCGGTACGCAAAGCAAAGCCATGTCAGACCAAATCATGACGGCAGACAAAACGCGTCTAACCAGCCAACTTGGCAGCTTGTCCAAAGCCGATGTATTGGCTGTGGAGGAGGCAATTCGGGTGCAGCTGGGGATGCCCAAGTAGCTCGGCATTACACAATTTGCTATATATTTAATAGCTGCTTAGGCAGTAAATACGCTGGCTAGAGTCGTAAAATGGCCTAAAAATAAGGTCTTTTATCGTGTAAAATGGGTTCATGACCTCCAAATACCCTACCCAATTCGACGTTAAGGCCAAAATCGCCCAACTTTTCATTTACCCCATCAAATCTTGCGGCGGGATTGAGCTGAAAGAAGCGGTTTTGACGGATACGGGGCTGGATTTGGATCGGGCTTGGATGGTGGTTGATGAAAATGGCGCATTTCTGACGCAGCGCGAAGAGCCACGCATGGCGCTGATTCAGCCGACCTTGACCAGTTTTGACCTGATCGTCAAAGCGCCCGGCATGTCAGCGCTGAAGCTGGCGATTGACGAAGTGGCCGAGCCCGTCAGCGTGACGGTGTGGGACGACACGGTCAAAGCTTTCGACATGGGCGACGAGGCGGCCTATTGGTTCAGCGACTTTTTGAACCAAACCGTGCGTTTGGTGCGCTTCGACCCCGAGCAAAAGCGCCTGTCCAGCATGGAATGGATCAAAGGTTTAGAGGCCAAAAACGGCTTTGACGATGGTTTTGCGGTGCTGGTGACCAGTGTGGCGTCGCTCAAAGTGCTGAACGACAAGCTCACCTTCGCCGGTGAAAAAGCCATCACCATGCAGCGTTTACGGCCCAATGTGGTGTTAACCGGCATCGTCGCCTACGACGAAGACCGCTTGGACACCCTGCACATCACCACCCAGCAAGGCGAGGCGAAGTTAAAACACGTCAAACCCTGCGCCCGCTGCACGATTCCAGACGTGGATTTGCAAAATGGCAAACAAGGCACAGCCGTGGCCGACATGCTGCAAAGCTACCGCGCCAACCCCATGATGGACGGTGCGGTGACTTTGGGCATGAATGCGATTATTTTGAGCGGTGAGGGAGCAACCCTGCGCGTGGGGCAGGCGGTGGGGGCGAATTACGTGTTTTGAGCGATGCTTAAATAGGCATTCTGTAATTAGGCACTCTTTTTGCTTGTCAAGTCGTGCAGGTGTCAAAGTGTGCGTCAAGTACAGGGCTCGTGCTATTGCACTTTTGGGCATTCTGCGTAAACTGTATACACTTTTGCCAATTTACTGTCGCATACCAAACTAGGAGCCTCACATGCAAACTCGCCGCACAGTGCTACAAATCGCCAGCGTCCTCAGCGCGCTTGCACTTACTGGCCAAGCCTCAGCGCAAAGCAAATATCCAGACCACCCTGTCAAGGTGATCGTTGCCTTGGCAGCCGGTGGCAGTGTTGACGCGATTGCTCGCACACTGGGTCAAAAACTCAACGCATCCATGGGGCAGCCTTTTGTGGTTGACAACCGAGCTGGTGCATCGGGACAGATCGGCATGCCGGCGGTGGCCAAGTCGCCAGCAGACGGCTACACATTAACCGTGTCGCCAGCTTCGTTTTTGACGACAAATAAGAGCGTTTTTAAAAGCCTGCCCTATGATCCTGAGGCAGATTTCAGCCCTGTATCCCTGCTTGTCAACCAGCATATGGTGATGGTCGTGCACGACAAGCAAAAATATCCAACAGTAGCTGCGCTGCTTGCTGCTGCCAAGGCTGCGCCAGGCAAAATCACCTACGCCACCTCTGGCGACGGCAGCCCCCAGCATTTGGCGGGGCTGATGTTTGAAACCCGCACAAAAACACAATTGCTGCATGTGCCGTACAAAGGCGGTGCGCTGGCTATCAACGACACCTTGGCTGGCACGGTGGACGTGATGTTTGCGGTGATGCCAGAAGCTATTGCGCATATTCGCGCCGGCAAACTGCATGCGCTGGGTGTGATGAGCCCGCAACGCTCGGGTGTCTTGCCCAACACCCCCACCATGGTTGAAAGCGGCTTTGCCGACATGAATCTATCAGCTTGGATTGGGCTGCTTGCACCAGCTAAAACACCCAAACCCATCATTGACCAGCTCAACCGTGCTGTCGTCGCCGCGTTAGACCCTGAACTCAAGGCCAAATTGGCTGAAAACGGCATGGAAGTCACCTCCAGCTCGCCGGAAGACTTGCAGCGTTTGATTGCGAAAGACATCAAGGTTCATGCGGAATTGGTCAAAGCCTCGGGGCTGGCACCACAGTAAATTGTCAAAACACGGTAAAATAGAGGTTAAATTGGCATCTAGCCGGCGTATTTATTGCCTTATTAGCTATAAAAAGTATAGCAAAAATGGCTTTTAAATCATTTAACCAATCTATCACTGGGATTTTGAAGCATGAAATGCGGAATTGTGGGCTTGCCCAACGTCGGTAAATCGACCCTGTTTAACGCCTTGACCAAGGCCGGCATCGCCGCTGAAAACTACCCGTTTTGCACCATCGAGCCCAATGTGGGCGTCGTCGAAGTGCCAGACCCGCGCCTGCAAAAGCTGGCCGACATCATCACGCCAGAGCGCATCGTTCCGGCGATTGTGGAGTTTGTCGATATTGCCGGTTTGGTCGCAGGTGCCAGCACCGGTGAGGGCTTGGGCAACAAGTTTTTAGAGCACATCCGCCAAACCGACGCCACCATCAACGTGGTGCGCTGTTTTGAGGACGACAACGTCATCCACGTCGCTGGCAAGGTCGACCCGATTGACGATATCGAAGTGATTCAGACCGAGCTGTGCTTGGCCGATTTGACGGCGGTTGAAAAAGGTTTGCACAGGGTCAGCAAACTGGCGCGTTCAGGCGACAAAGAATCGGCCAAACTCGTGGTCATTTTGGAAAAATGCCAAGCGGCGTTGAACGACACCAAGCCCGTGCGAACGATTGATTTCAGCAAAGAAGAGCACGTGCTGTTGAAGCAATTCTTCCTCATCACCGCCAAACCTGCCATGTTTGTGGCCAACGTGGCGGAAGACGGCTTCACCAACAACCCCATGCTTGACCGTTTGACCGCCTACGCCACTGCGCAAAACGCGCCCGTGGTGGCGATCAGCGCCAAAATGGAAGCCGAAATGGCCGAGATGGACGACGAAGACCGCGCCATGTTTCTGGCCGAGTTGGGCCAGGACGAGCCGGGTCTGGACCGTTTGATCCGCGCCGCCTACAAATTGCTGGGCCTGCAAACCTACTTCACCGCCGGCGTCAAAGAAGTGCGCGCCTGGACCATCCACATCGGCGACACCGGCCCGCAAGCGGCAGGCGTGATCCACACCGACTTCGAAAAAGGCTACATCCGCGCCCAAACCATCGCGTTTGACGATTACGTCGCCCTCAAAGGCGAGCAAGGTGCGAAAGACGCCGGCAAAATGCGCGCTGAGGGTAAAGATTACGTGGTCAAAGATGGCGACGTGATGAACTTCTTGTTCAGCCCTTAAAGCTATTACTGCACCCGAATTTGCCAAGGTAGCTCAAAAACAGCTATAATTTCAGACTCGGTCGTATAGCTCAGTTGGTTAGAGCGCAGCATTCATAATGCTGAAGTCGGTGGTTCAAATCCACCTACGACCACCAAAACTAAAAAGCCTTTGATTCGCAAGAGTCAAAGGCTTTTTTCATGGTCAATTCACAGTGAGTCGACGGGTATTCATGGGCGCTTTCCTATGGTCACGCTCTCCCGCACCCAGGTTTTCGACTGTTCGCTCAAGCTCAAACCCAATCCAGGCCGAGTCGGCACCAGCATGCGGCCATTGCTGATTTCTATGCGTTCGTTGAACAAGGGCTCAAGCCATTCAAAATGCTCCACCCACGGCTCGGTGGGGTAGGCGGCGGCCAGGTGGACGTGCAATTCCATCGCGAAGTGCGGGGCGAGCATCAGGCCGGCGTGTTCGGCTTGGGCTGCGATTTTTAAAAACGGCGTGATGCCGCCCACGCGCGGGGCGTCGGGCATCAGGTAGTCGGCCGCGCGATGGCGGATCAAATCGCCGTGTTCGCCGGCGCTGGTCAGCATTTCGCCGGTGGCGATGGGGGTGTCAAACTGCCTTGCCAGCGCGGCGTGGCCTTCATGGTCGTAGGCGTCCAGCGGTTCTTCAATCCAAACTAAATTAAATTGTTCAAAAATGCGGCACATGCGCTGCGCGGTGGGGCGGTCCCATTGCTGGTTGGCATCGACCATGATGGGCACGGCGTCGCCCAAGTGTTTGCGCACGGCGGTGACACGGGCGATGTCCAAAGCAGCGTCTGGCTGGCCGACTTTGAGCTTGATGCCGCCAATGCCGCGTTGGATGGACGCAGCCGCGTTCACCATCAACTGGTCGATGGGGGTGTGCAAAAAACCGCCCGAGGTGTTATAACAGCGCACCGAATCGCGGTGCGAGCCCAGCAGTTTGGCTAATGACAGGTTCGCGCGTTTGGCTTTCATGTCCCACAAAGCCACGTCAAACGCGCCAATCGCTTGGGTGGACATGCCACTGCGACCCACAGAAGCACCCGCCCAGCACAGTTTGTCCCACAATTTGGCAATATCGTTAGGGTCTTCGCCCAACAGTGTGGGCGCAATTTCTTTGGCATGTGCAAACTGGCCTGGGCCGCCGGCGCGTTTGGAGTAGCTGAAGCCCAAACCCTTGTGACCTTGCGTGGTTTCAATCTCCACAAACAGCATGGCGATTTCGGTCATAGGCTTTTGCCGACCGGTCAGTACTTTGGCGTCGCTGATGGGGTTGGCCAAAGGCAGGTAGCAGGAGGACACCTGAATCCAAGCGATGCTGTCGTTGGTGTGTGTGGAAGTGCTGGTTGTCATAGGTAATATGAGTAATGGTTTTCTAATCGAGTGGCAAGATCCGGTTATAAAAATCGGGTCATCAATCAAGTCACGGGGGCTGGGTTGAACAAAACAAGGGCGTTGTGCAGTTTCCAGTGCTCTGCCCATGTTTTTTTGCGGCCGCTGGCCACTTCCAGCATGAGGTGAAACATCTCCCAGCCCACATACTCAATGGTTTTGCTGCCGTCGGCGATGGTGCCGGCGTTGATGTCCATCAAATCATGCCAGCGCCGCGCTAGGTCGCTGCGGGTGGCGACCTTGATGACGGGGCATTCGGCCAAACCGTAAGGTGTGCCGCGCCCGGTGGTGAAAACGTGCAAATTCATGCCGGCGGCCAGTTGAAGGGTGCCGCAGATGAAGTCGCTGGCGGGCGTGGCCGCATAGGTCAGCCCCTTTTGTTTGAGCTTTTCACCGGGCGATAAAACGCCTGTGATGGGGGCTGAGCCGGATTTGACGATGGAGCCCATCGCTTTTTCAACGATGTTGGACAAGCCGCCTTTTTTGTTACCTGGCGTGGTGTTGGCGCTGCGGTCCACCTTGCCACGTTGCAGGTAGGCGTCGTACCAAGCCATCTCGCGGATCATGGCTTCGGCGACCTCGGGGGTGGACGCGCGCGAGGTGAGCTGGTCGATGCCGTCGCGCACCTCGGTGGTTTCTGAAAACATCACGCTAGCACCGGCGCGCACCAGCAGGTCGGTGCAATAGCCCACGGCCGGGTTGGCGGTGACGCCTGAAAACGCATCGCTGCCACCGCATTGCACACCGACCACCAGCTCGCTGGCCGGGACGGTTTCGCGGCGTCGGGCATTGAGACGTTGCAAGTGGGTTTCGGCTTGACGCATGATGGACTCGACCATGGACATGAAACCGACATGTGCGTCATCTTGCAGGCAAACGTGGTCAAAACCTAAGTCAGTGCCAGCAGTCACGCCAGCTTGGCGTTCGTCAGAAATCGGAATCGAGCCCGGCGGCAGCAAACGCTCAGGTTGCAGTTTCTCGCAGCCCAGGCTCACCACCATCACTTCACCGCCAAAGTTGGGGTTCAGGCTGATGTTGCGCAGCGTGCGGATGGGGATTTCTGCGCCCGGCGCGTCAATCGCCACGCCGCAGCCATAGCTGTGTTCCAACGCGACCACATCGTCCACGTTAGGGAATTTGGGCAAAAGCTCTGTTTTGATGCGTTGCACCGCAAAGTCTGTCACACCCGCCACGCACTGCACAGTTTGGGTGATGGCCAAAATGTTGCGCGTACCCACCGAGCCATCCGCGTTGCGGTAGCCTTCAAAGGTGTAACCTTCAAGAGGTTGCTGTGGCGCGGGCTTGACGGTGGCGATGGGCAAATTGTCCAGCTCCCGCGCATCGGGCATGGTCAACAAGCGCTCGTGCACCCAACTGCCAGCGGGAATGTCTTTCAGCGCGTAGCCAATGGGGATGCCGTAGCGAAGTACGGGCACATCAGCAGCCAAATCTATCAACGCGACTTTGTGACCCTGTGGCACTTTGTCCTTCAACACCAAACCGCTGGGTAAAACGGTGCCCGCGGGCAGACCGCCGTCATTGGCGACAATAGCCACGTTGTCGCGCGGGTGCATGCTGATCGTGAGCGCTAATGTTTGGGTTGGCATGACTAGCTCCTGCTGAAGGGGAAAGTTTGAAACTATTTGTGGTCCAAGGAAAAATCTATTATGATAGACATCAGACAACTGATAACTTAGAATTATAAACGAATGACATCTTTTATACACGTATGACAAACACACCCAAAATTACCAGTCTTCGTGCCATTCCCGTGGCCGGCCGTGACAGCATGCTGCTCAACTTGAGCGGCGCACATGGCCCGTATTTCACCCGCAATATTTTGATCTTGACCGACAGCGGTGGCAACACCGGCGTGGGCGAGGTGCCGGGTGGTGAAAAGATTCGCCAAACCTTAGAGGACGCGGCTGCGCTAGTCGTCGGGCAATCTTTGGGTAATGTGCAGGAAATGCTGCGCAAGGTGCAAAACCAGTTTGCCGACCGTGACAGCGGTGGTCGTGGCCAGCAGACTTTTGACCTGCGTACCACCATCCATGCGGTTACTGCCATTGAGTCCGCTATGCTGGATTTGCTAGGTCAACACCTAGGCGTGCCCGTGGCAGCCTTGTTGGGCGAAGGCCAGCAGCGCGATGCGGTGGAGATGCTGGGTTACCTGTTCTTTGTGGGAGATAGCACCAAGACCGATTTGCCCTATGTACAAAGTTCTAGCGAATCTGACGCCGACAACAACTGGTCACGCGTGCGCCATGAAGTGGCTTTGACGGTTGATGCCATTGTCCGCCAAGCCGAAGCCGCGCATGAACGCTATGGTTTTAACGACTTCAAACTCAAGGGCGGCGTATTGCGGGGTGATGACGAAATCGCCGCTGTGACGGCTTTGCACGAGCGCTTCCCCAAAGCCCGCGTCACGCTGGATCCAAACGGTGGCTGGCTGCTGAAAGACGCGATCCGACTGATGCGCGACACCAAAAACATCGTTGCTTACGCCGAAGACCCGTGCGGCGCTGAAGACGGCTTCTCAGGCCGCGAGGTGATGGCCGAGTTCCGCCGCGCCACCGGTTTGCCGACGGCGACCAACATGATTGCGACCGATTGGCGTCAGCTCAGCCATGCGCTGTCGCTGCAGTCGGTCGATATTCCGCTGGCCGACCCGCATTTTTGGACCATGGCCGGCTCGGTGCGCGTGGCACAAACCTGCCGTGATTGGGGGCTGACGTGGGGCAGCCATTCGAATAACCATTTCGACGTGTCATTGGCCATGTTCACCCACG
>JAYSZH010000227.1:0-18161 GCA_043738155.1 Polaromonas sp.
GACCCCACGGGGATTCGAACCCCGGTACTCACCGTGAAAGGGTGATGTCCTAGGCCTCTAGACGATGGGGTCAAAACCTTGGAACTTCCGGCGTAGATTTTTTCAAACCTACTAACTTCAATTTTCTACTTCTATCTTCTTTTTTACTTCTTCAATCTCTACTGCAAACCTCTGGTGGAGGTAAGCAGAATCGAACTGCTGACCTCTTGCATGCCATGCAAGCGCTCTACCAACTGAGCTATACCCCCGTCATGACACTAGGCCATTAGAAGTCATACATTTAATTAAATTTCTCTAATTAACTGCATTGCATCCGAGCCTTGAATTATAGCCCGAAAATCAGGCTGTTTGCAAGCGCTTCAAAACTTCCTGCTTAGAAAATAGCGCAATGATGGCATCTAAGGACGGTGTTTGGGGTGTTCCCATCAACAAAACACGCACGGGCATGGCCAATTGCGGCATTTTGAGGCTGTGTGCGGTCAAAACTTCTTTGATGGCGGCGGCGATGGCGGCTTTGTCCCACGCGCATATGTTTAGCTTTTCTGCCAAAGTTTGCAAAGCGGGTTTAACAGCGTCGGTCACGTGCTGCGTCAAGTCTTCGGGCTTGACTTGCACGTCGGCATAAAAAACTGTAGCCCAGTCCGCCAACACCACTGTGGTGTCGCAGCGGTCTTTGAACAGTGCGCAGATAGCAGGCAATCGCGCATCTGCCGTAATGCCGCGCTTGGCTAGCTGTGTAGCCACCAAGGACGCAAGCTGCTCATCTGCCATGGCTTTGATGTGCTGGCCGTTGACCCAGCGCAGCTTGGTTTCGTCAAACTGTGCGGCGCTTTTGCCCAAATGGTCTAGGTTGAACCACGACACAAATTGCTCGCGGCTGAAAATTTCATCGTCACCGTGGCTCCAGCCCAGGCGCGCCAGGTAGTTGACGACCGCATCGGGCAAGTAGCCATCTTCCGCAAACTGCGTGACAGGTTTGGCGCCTGCGCGCTTGCTCATTTTCTCACCCAGTTCGTTCAATACCGTGGGTAGATGGGCGTAGACCGGCGGCTCTTTGCCCAAGGCTTTGAAAATGTTGATCTGGCGTGGTGTGTTGTTGACATGGTCGTCACCGCGAATCACATGAGTGATCGCCATGTCTAAATCGTCCACCACCACGCAAAAATTGTAGGTCGGTGTACCGATCTCACCCAGCGGTGCGGGGCGAGCAATCACCAAATCATCCAACTCGTCATTGCTGATTTCAATGCAGCCTTTGACTTTATCTTCCCACGCGACCGAACCTGTTTGCGGATTTTTGAATCGCAGCACGGGCTGCACACCTGCAGGCACGGGTGGCAAAACTTTGCCTGGCTCTGGCCGCCATGTGCCATCGTAACGTGGTTTTTGTTTGGCAGCCATTTGCGCTTCACGCAAAGCATCCAGCTCGACCACGCTCATGTAGCAAGGGTAGACGTGGCCGGCAGCGACCAATTGCGCCAAGACTTCTTTGTAGCGCGGCATACGCTGCATTTGGTAAAACGGGCCTTCGTCATGGTTCAGCCCCAGCCACGCCATGCCTTGCAAAATCACATCAACCGCCTCTTGGCTGGAGCGCTCTACATCGGTGTCTTCAATCCGCAAAATAAAATCGCCACCTGTGGCCCGTGCAAACGCCCAGGGGTACAGAGCGGAGCGAATATTGCCTAAGTGGATAAAACCAGTGGGCGATGGTGCAAAGCGGGTGCGTGTTTTCTGTGTCAAGTTGTTCATTACTGCAATCAAATACTGTTCAGACCAATGGCCAAGTCGTTTTGCACATCAACCGTTGCTTCAAGCCCTACCGCCACGCGAATCAAACTTTGCTTGATGCCAGCAGTCTGACGCTGCACTTCAGTCATGCGTCCGTGCGATGTGCTGGCGGGGTGGCAAATCAGCGTTTTGGTGTCACCCAAATTTGTGGTGCGAAGCAAAAACTGTGCACTGTCCAACACATGAAACGCTTGCTTGCGTCCATCTTCTGGTGTGCCATTGTTTTTCACATCAAACGACAACACCGCACCGCCCAAGCCTTGACCCGCTGCGTTTTGCTGGCGCATGGCCAGCTCGTGTTGCGGGTGGCTTTTCAAACCTGGGTAGTACACACGTGCAACGCTGGGGTGAGACTCTAGCCACGTTGCCAAAGCCAATGACCGCACTGACTGCGCCTCCATGCGAATACTCAGCGTTTCCATGCCTTTGAGGACAATCCAAGCGTTGAAGGCAGACAACGTCATACCGCCGCTTTTTAAGATGGGGAGCAATTTTTCAGTGATAAGTTTTTCGCTGCCACACAATGCACCAGCCACCACACGGCCTTGCCCGTCCAGGTATTTCGTGCCGGAATGCATGATCAAATCTGCACCCATGGTCAGCGGCTTTTGTAGCGCTGGGCTGGCAAAACAATTGTCAACAGCCAATAATGCGCCGCCATTATGAGCAATGTCCGCCAAAGCTTGGATATCGCACACTTCTGTCAACGGATTCGTAGGCGTTTCTGCAAACAGCAGCTTGGTGTTGGGGCGCATAGCGGCCTGCCACTCACCTGCATTGGTTTGGCTAACAAATGAGCTTTGCACACCAAAGCGCGCCAGCTCTGAACCAATCAATTTAATCGTTGAACCAAACATCGAACGTGAGCACAACACATGGTCGCCAGCGTTCAACAAACCCAAACACATCATCAATGTTGCACCCATGCCAGAAGCAGTTGCTATAGACGCTTCCGCACCTTCCAGCGCTGCTAAACGGCGCTCAAACGCCGTCACTGTGGGGTTGGAATAGCGTGCGTAAGAGTAGCCTTCTTGCTCCCCCGCAAAGCGGCGCGCTGCGGTGGCGCTGTCTGGCTGGGCAAAGCCGCTGGTTAAATACAGCGCTTCTGAGTTTTCACCGTATTGGCTGCGCTCAACACCCACATGCTGCGCCAGCGTGTCTAGGTGCAAATTTGGCGGCAAAGTGGTCTTGTTTGATTTTTCTGTCATAGCTTTTGAATTGGGTTCGCTATATTGAATTTGTTAGATGGGATTGGGTAATGCCAGCCGCGAGCTATCCTCTTCGTCTTCAGCCTTTTTAGCGCTCGCACTACGACTGTCACGCATGCGGGTTAATACGCCATCAGTGATATCACCCGTGACATAGATGCCGTCAAAGCAAGATGCGTCAAACCCCGTCAACTGCGCGTGGTCTCTTGCAGCTTTAGGTGCAAGCTTCAAGATGGCGGATTTCATGGCATCCACGTCTTGGTAAATCAGCGCATCGCAGCCGATGATTTCACGAATTTGCTCAACCGTGCGGTTGTGCGCGACCAACTCGTCTTTGGTCGGCATGTCAATGCCGTAGACGTTAGGGAAACGCACAGGTGGCGCAGCGCTGGCCATGTAAACCTTGTTTGCGCCTGCGTCACGCGCCATTTGCACGATTTCTTTGCAGGTGGTACCGCGCACAATGGAATCGTCCACCAAGAGCACATTTCGCCCCTTGAACTCACTCGCAATCGCATTAAGCTTTTGCCGCACTGATTGTTTTCGCACCGCCTGCCCGGGCATGATGAAAGTACGCCCGACGTAACGGTTTTTGACAAACCCTTCGCGGTACGGCAAGCCCAACAATTGCGCCAATTGTGCGGCACTAGGGCGGCTTGATTCAGGGATTGGAATTACGACATCAATATCGCTAGGCGGCACGGTAGAGACGACGCGCTTGGCCAATGTTTCTCCCAAATTCAAACGCGCTTGGTAAACAGATATGCCATCCATCACCGAGTCTGGGCGCGCCAGATAGACGAACTCAAAAATGCAAGGATTTAGCACCGGCGCTGCAGCACATTGCTGCGCTTGAACATTGCCATTCAAATCCACAAACACCGCTTCACCCGGCTCTAAATTACGTTCAAACGCGTGGTTTGTTCCTTCTAATGCTACGGATTCGCTCGCAAACATGGTGGATACGACCCCTGCTTTATCCGTTTTCCCCATGCACAAAGGACGAATACCAAACGGATCTCTAAACGCCAGCAACCCATGTCCAGCGATCAACGCCACCACGGCATAAGAGCCGCGCACGCGCTGGTGCACTTTAGCGACAGCAGCAAACACATCCGCTGGTTTGAGCGGCACGCCGTGCGTCGCTTTTTCAAGCTCATGTGCCAACACATTGAGCAAAACTTCAGAATCACTCTCGGTGTTGATGTGGCGGTGGTCCGTCACGAACAGCTCTGACTTCAGCGCGTGCGCGTTGGTCAAATTGCCGTTGTGCACCAGTACGATGCCAAACGGCGCGTTCACGTAAAATGGCTGCGCCTCTTCTTCGCTAAACGCATTGCCTGCTGTGGGATAGCGCACTTGGCCCAAACCGCAATTGCCCGGTAGCGAGCGCATATTGCGGGTGCGAAATACGTCTTTGACCATGCCTTTGGCTTTATGCATAAAAAATTTACGGTCTAACTGCGTCGCGATGCCTGCCGCGTCTTGGCCACGATGCTGCAAGAGCAGCAAAGCGTCATAAATCAGCTGATTGACCGGGGCGGTGCTGACAACGCCGACTATTCCACACATATTATTCCGAACATAAAAGAGAACCTTGAAGATGAGTAATTAAGAAAAGAGTAATTCATGCACGGCAATACATCAGGAATATGTCATGGTAAATATTTGCCGAAATCTTGTGGCAGCAACGGCTTGAGCTTGGTCAAAAGCCCGGTCAATATTGTTGCTCCTTGCGATGCATGCCAATCTGCTTGGCCGCGTAAAGCCGTCATATTCATGACCACCGCGATGGCCAGCAACAAAATAGCGCCACGCAGCAAACCAAAAATCGCGCCCAATGTACGATCTACAGGTCGCAAACCAACCGATGCAATCATTTTTTTTATCAACTGTACAAGCAAACCCGCCACAAATGCTGTGCCAACAAAAACCAGAACAAAACCAGCCGCGTAGCGCAGCGACTGCGCCGTGCCAGCCATAGGCAGTTTGGCGGCCACATCTGGCGCATACCACTGTGCCAATAAAAAAGCGGCAATCCAAACAAACACCGACAACACCTCAAAAACCAGACCGCGCCAAGCACCTATCGCGAACGACAGGCCTAGGATGCCTATCAGTGTCCAGTCTACGAATGTCATGATGGTTTCAATAATTTAGAGCGTCAAGATGGCTGCAGGCAAATCCAAAGTTTTGATTTTTGCAGCGGCTTTTTCAGCCTCTGCACGTGTGGCAAACGGACCTGCACGCACACGAATACGCTTGCCATTTGGTGTTTCAGCCACATGCACATAGGTTTTCAAACCAGCCCGTTCAACTTTTAAACGTGCTTCTCTGGCCTTTTCGTTTTCGGCAAATGCACCAACTTGCACGACGAATCGGCCCACTGTCGCATCAGTAGAGGGTGCAGAAGGTGCAGCAGCTGGTTTTGCAGCGGGCGGCTCCTTGCCTTCTAGGATGGCCAAGGCTTTTGCAGCTTCGTCTATCGCGGGTTTTGACGCTGGTTTGGCTTCTGGCTTAACTTCAGGTTTGGCAACCGGCTTGGCTTCTGGCTTAGGCTCTGCTTTGACAACTGGTTTAGCTTCGACCTTAGCTTCTACTTTAACATCAGGTTTTTTGTCCGTTTTAGGTGCAACGATTTCTTCTTTCGCACTCAAGCTGGCGGATGCTTGCACTGACTCAGTTGCCGCAGCCGCAGGTACAGCAGCGGTCGGCGTTTCGACCTTAGTTACTGGTGCAGTCACTGTCGTCTTTGTCACCGTTCCATCAGGCTTGTCTTTGTCCGGCATGATGATTTGAATATCCACCGGAATCGGCCTTGGTTGGCTGTCAAACAACAAGGTAAACGTGATGATACCCAGCGCGACCAACACCACCGCACCGATCAAGCGCTGGCGTGCACGCGTACGAAGGGTTTCAATACTGTCGATAGGGACGTTTTTGGTGGGCGCTTGATCTGCGTCTCGTTTACTGGATCGGGTGCTAAATATGGGCATAAATTAATGACTTGGTAAACCTTGCTTAGCTACTTTATGGTGCGAAATTTAGACATAAAACTTAAACATGCTTGGCCTGCAATCGCGGCACGCCATCTTGCAGCACGCCGCCTACAGTGAAGAACGAGCCAAACACCACGATTCTATCAGTGGGGGCAGAATTAGAGATGGCGGCGTCCAAAGCTGCTTTAGGGCTGGCAAAACACTGCCCTGACACGTCTTTTCGGGCTTTTTCACCCACGTTGAGGCTTTGCCAAGCACGTAACAAATCAGCAGCTTTTGCCGCCCGCGCCGTGGGCAGGTCGGTGAAATACCATTTATCGACCAATGGATGCATCCTGTGCAGCATATTTGCCAAGTCTTTGTCCGCCATCACGCCAAAAACCGCATGGGTGCAGGGCGCAAAGCCCATGGCGTCTAAATTTACCGCCAAGGCTGCGATGGCATGCGGGTTGTGCCCCACATCCAAAATCAAATTAGGCTCACCCGGAATGATTTGAAAGCGCCCCGGCAGCTCCACAAACGCCAGCCCGTTGCGAACATGTTGGGCACTGATAGGTAATTTGTCGCGCAATGCCGTCAGTGCAGCTAACACGCCCGAAGCGTTGATCAACTGGTTCGCCCCGCGCAGCGCGGGGTAAGCCAAACCCGCAAAACGCTTGCCCCTACCCGCCCAAGCCCACTGCAATTTGTCGCCCGAAAAGTTGAAATCGCGCCCGACCAGCCACAAATCAGCCCCAATCGCCTCGGCATGCGCCTGCACCGACGCTGGCGGCATCGGGTCACTGACGACGGCATGTTTGCCGGCGCGCATGATGCCGGCTTTCTCAAACCCGATTTTCTCTCGCGTGTCGCCCAAAAATTCCATGTGGTCTAGGTCGATGCTAGTGATGATGGCGCAGTCCGCATCAATGATGTTCACCGCATCCAGCCGCCCGCCTAAGCCAACCTCCAAAATCGCCACGTCCAGCTCGGCATTCACCATCACATCCAGCAAAGCCAAGGTCGTGAATTCAAAATAAGTTAACGATATTTCCGGCACTTCCGAAGTGCCATTTGAGTTTCTAGCCGAATCAACTCTTGCAAAGCTTGCTATCAATTCCGCAGCTTTAACGGGAATTTCAGCAATCCGCAGTCGTTCCTCAAAATGCACCAGATGCGGTGAAGTAAAAACCCCCGTTTTGTACCCCGCTTGGCTCAGAATCGACTCCGCCATCGCGCAAGTCGAGCCTTTGCCGTTTGTGCCAGCCACGGTAATCACCGGGCAATCAAAGCGAATATCCATCCGCTGCGCCACCTCTCGCACCCGGTCCAGCCCCAAATCAATGGGCTTGGCGTGCAGCTTTTCGCAGTATTCCAGCCATTCGGCAAGGGTTTGGAAGGTATTTAAGGGGTTTGGCATGGGTTGCTTAACGTCGGTATTAGCGAACTATAAAAGTCATCAACTACGTATTTTCCCTTATGTTGGTACTTCTAAGCCGTTTAAAACAGTGAAAATACAAAAATGATCACCTTATTCGGCATCCCCAATTGCGACACCGTCAAAAAAGCCCGCGCCTGGCTCACCGCGCAGGGTGTTGACTACCAATTCCACGACTTCAAAAAGCAAGGCGTCCCGCCCGAACGCCTAGCTGCATGGATAAACGCCGTCGGCTGGGAAAAACTCCTCAACCGCAAAGGCACCAGCTGGCGTAAACTAGACCCCGCCACCCAAGCCACCGCTGTCGATGCCGAATCCGCAGCTAAGTTGTTGATTTTTAACGCAAGTTTGATCAAACGTCCGGTGGTGGAATGGGCTGATTCACCCTCTGCAGCTGATATTTCGGTGGGTTTTGATGCTGAAAACTGGTTAAGACGGGTTTAGAGGCTAAAAACTCTCAAAAAGGCATCTAATATGGCTATATCCGGCGTATTTATTGCCTAATTAGCTATATTATTTATAGCAAAAATCATCCTTTCTTCACAAACAGTTACCACACCTTTACACAAGCGTTGCAATTTCGGGTCAGCTAGACGGCTCAGGCAGCCGTTGTATGTTCACTGAAACACATTTGCGCATGGTGTGCTGATGGCTTCAGTTTCAAGTACTTGATTCATAACGAATTTTCAAGACTTTATAGGAGCTAAGACATGAAGAATATTGTTGTTAAAAGTGTTGTCGTTAAGAGCATCGTTTCTGCCGCTTTGTTGGCTGCTGCAGGTGTAACTTTGGCGCAATCTGGTCCGGCTAATGCTTATGGCGTGGTGATTTCTGCCACACCAGTGGTTCAGCAAGTGACTGTGCCTAAGCAAATTTGCACCACCACAACAACGCAATATGTGCAGCCAAACGGCGGTGGCGCTTTGATTGGTGCAGTCATCGGCGGTGCGCTGGGCAACCAGATTGGCCGTGGGCATGGGCAAGATGGCCGTGCTGTGGCGACGGTGATAGGCGCTTTGGGCGGTGGCTTGGTGGGCAACCAGATTGAATCGCAGAACTACGTTGGACAGTACCCAACCCAGTCTTGCCACACTAAAAATACGGTAGAAAACCGCACAGTGGCACAAAATGTGCTGTATGAATATGCAGGCCAGCGCTACACGGTGCAAATGCCGGCTGACGGCAGTTTCCGCCAAGGTACACAAATCGCGCTGTACATAGAAACACCAGTGCAAACAGTGACTTATACACAGCCAACGTATCTGCACTCGCAGCCGACTTTTGCGCCGGTCGCACCCGTTGTGTACTACACAGGTTTTGACCACTTTGCGCCGCGCTACATTTACAGCGAGCCGTACTACCGCAACTCTTATGTTCGCCCCCACGCACCTCGGGCTGTTCAACAACCCGTGTACAACCCAGTGCGTCAGGTTCGCCGCGACTATGGGTATGAGGACTATCGCAATTGGCGGTAAAAAGGCGGTAAAAGGCGGTAAGAATCTAACCATGGTAATTGAGGCACATGGTCTAGAACCGGCTAGAGTGCCTTAAAATCAGGGGTTGTGCATTGCAGCACAGCCCCTTTTTTATTGACCAAGCGAATTACCATGTTTACAGTTACACCTCATTTCCACAACGTCACCGTTTCCACCACCGCCAGCGTTTACTTTGACGGCAAATGCGTGAGCCATGGCGTCACGTTTGCGGATGGCACAAAAAAATCGGTCGGCGTGGTGCTGCCGTCAACGCTGACTTTCAACACCGGCGCGCCTGAAATCATGGAATGCACAGCTGGCAGTTGTGAATACAAGCTCGCTGGAACAAACGACTGGGTGAAGTCTGTCGCGGGTGAAAAATTCAGCATCACTGGTAACTCCAGCTTTGAGATTCGGGTGACTGAGGCCTACCACTACATTTGCCATTTCGGTTAAGCCGTTGAATCAGCTGCAACAACAAAAACATAAAAATAGAAGAACGCTATGTCCGCCACCATTCTGCAAAACCTCCCCATCAACCAAAAAGTCGGTATCGCCTTCTCTGGCGGCTTAGACACCAGCGCGGCGCTGCATTGGATGAAGCTCAAGGGCGCGATTCCCTACGCCTACACCGCCAACTTGGGTCAGCCTGACGAAGCGGATTACGACGAAATCCCGAAAAAGGCGATGGAATATGGGGCTGAAGCGGCGCGATTAGTGGATTGCCGCAGCCAACTGGCCGCTGAGGGCATCGCCGCGCTGCAAGCGGGTGCGTTTCACATCTCCACCGCTGGCGTGACCTACTTCAACACCACGCCGCTGGGTCGTGCCGTCACTGGCACGATGCTGGTTGCCGCCATGAAGGAAGACGACGTCAACATTTGGGGTGACGGCAGCACGTTCAAGGGCAACGACATTGAGCGCTTTTACCGCTACGGCTTGCTGACCAACCCATCGTTGAAAATCTACAAACCGTGGTTGGACCAGCTGTTCATTGACGAACTGGGCGGCCGTGCAGAGATGTCTGCATTCATGACCAAAGCTGGTTTTGGCTACAAAATGAGCGCGGAGAAAGCCTATTCCACCGACTCCAACATGCTGGGTGCGACGCACGAAGCCAAGGATTTGGAGTTTTTGAACAGCGGCATGAAAATCGTCAACCCCATCATGGGCGTGGCTTTTTGGAAGGACGACGTGGTCGTCAAAGCCGAAACCGTGAGCGTGCGCTTCGAAGAAGGCCAGCCGGTCGCGTTGAATGGCAAAACCTTTGCCAACTCAGTTGACCTCATCATGGAAGCCAACCGCATCGGCGGCCGCCACGGTTTGGGCATGAGCGACCAGATCGAAAACCGCATCATTGAAGCGAAAAGCCGAGGCATCTATGAAGCCCCAGGCTTGGCGCTCTTGCACATCGCCTACGAGCGTTTGGTCACCGGCATTCACAACGAAGACACGATTGAGCAATACCGCATGAACGGCCTCAAATTAGGCCGCCTGCTGTACCAAGGCCGCTGGTTTGACCCACAAAGCATCATGCTGCGCGAAACAGCACAGCGCTGGATTGCCCGCGCCATCACTGGCGAAGTCACCATCGAACTGCGTCGTGGCAACGACTACTCGCTTCTAAACACCGAAAGCGCCAATCTGACCTACAAACCAGAGCGCCTGAGCATGGAAAAAGTAGAAGACGCCCCGTTCAGCCCCGCCGACCGCATCGGCCAGCTGACCATGCGCAACTTGGACATCGTAGACACCCGCGAAAAATTGGGTATTTACGTCAAAACTGGGTTGTTGACCATGGGTGATAGCACGGCTCTACCTCAACTGGGTCGCGACAAGTAAACCGATAAAAATACATTGGGGGCATCGCTTAACCCCGTCATTCCCGCGAAGGCGTGAATCCACATGCGCCACCATGGATTCCCGCCTACGCGGGAATGACAAGTCCTAGCAAATTAGATTTGACTCAAACAACAACAGGCTCCGGCTCCAGCCGGATGCCAAACCGCTCGTAAACGCTGGTTTGAATCGCTTTCGCCAGTGTCATCACCTGCCCTCCCGTGGCTTGCCCACGGTTCACAATCACCAGCGCCTGCTTCTCGTAAACCGCCGCATTCCCCACGCTTTTCCCCTTCCAGCCGCAGGCGTCAATCAACCATCCCGCCGCCAGTTTCACCGTGCCATCGTCCAGGTGGTAATGCACAATTTTGGGTTCACGCTGGATGATATCTGCGCACTGCTCGGCACTGACTGTCGGGTTTTTGAAGAAGCTGCCTGCGTTGCCGATGACTTTTGGGTCGGGCAATTTGGCACTTCTGATGTTGCAAATCCACTCATAAATTTGTAGCGGTGTCGGTAGGTAATTCGCCGGCTGGAGGCCTAATTCCTCCATTTTTTTATCGATATCTGCATACCCTAATACCGGCTGCCAAGCTTTGGGTAGCGCAAACCGCACATGGGTGATCAGCGCTTTTCCACTTAAGCCAAAATCGCCCGCGCGCGCTGCCACGTGCTTGAACACCGAATCACGGTAGCCAAAGGCGCATTGGGCGGCGTTCAAGGTGAAAGTTTCGCCGGTTTCAAGGTTGATGGCGTCCAGCTCGTGAAAGCGGTCTTGCAACTCCACACCGTACGCACCAATGTTTTGCACCGGGCTGGCACCGACGGAGCCTGGAATCAACGCCATGTTTTCCAAACCGGGGTAGCCGCTGTAAACGCACCAGGTCACAAAATCGTGCCAGCTTTCACCCGCGCCAGCTTCGATGATCCAATGTTTGTCGGTTTCAGAAACTAGGTGTTTGCCGGTGATTTCCACCTTCAAAACCAGCGGCTTGATGTCGCCCGTGATGACGATGTTGCTGCCACCACCCAAGACAAATTTGGGCTGATCAGCCAGCTCTGGGTTGACTAAAACCGCTAAAACGTCATTGACCGCGCCAATTCGCACCAAAGTTTGCGCTTTGGCGACGATATGGAAGGTATTTAGCGGCTCTAGGGCTACATTTTTCTCGATGAACATGGGACAATTGTCGCACTCAAAGTTGACTCTAAATCTCTCAAATTTCCTCAAATTAACTTAAAAAGACCGACCATGCCCTCATTTGACACCGTTTGCGAAGCCAATTTCGTCGAAATCAAGAATGCCATCGACAACACCAGCAAAGAAATCACCACCCGTTTTGACTTCAAAGGCACTTCAGCCGCTGTGGAATTGAAAGAAAAAGACAAAGAAATCATCATGTACGGCGACGCCGCTTTCCAACTCGACCAAGTGGAAGACGTGCTGCGCAACAAGCTGACCAAGCGCAATGTCGACATTCGCTTTTTGGACAAAGGTGACATGCAAAAAATTGGTGGTGATAAGGTCAAAGTCCATATCAAGGTGAAAAACGGCATTGAAGCCGATGCTGCGAAGAAAATTACGAAACTGCTCAAAGAAAGCAAGCTCAAAGTGCAGGCTGCGATTCAAGGCGATGCGATCCGCGTAACTGGTGCAAAACGCGATGATTTGCAGGGTGCGATGGCGTTGATTCGCTCAGAAATCACTGATATGCCAGTGAGTTTCGACAATTTTCGCGACTGATTGTGGAGAACTCACGCAGCACCGTACGCCCTGAGCCTGCCGAAGGGTTGCGTGTGAAGGCTTCGACAAGCTCAGCCCGAACGGGAATAGTTTGTGCGGCATCACTTGCTCTGCTGTTATCTATAACGGTAGCCAATGCCCAATCTGTCACCCTGTCCGGCATGGTCGGCAGCAAAGCCTTGTTGATTGTTGACGGCAGCGCTCCAAAAATCGTCGCTGTAGGCGAATCATTCAATGGCGTCAAAGTCATCTCAACCCAAGGCGACAGCGCTGTGCTGATGGTAGGTGGCAAGCGTTTGAACGTGCGCGTGGGGGATGCGCCTGCCAGCGTGGGCGAGCAAACGGGCAGCAAGAGCAGCGGTAGCAAAATCGTGCTGACCGTGGGAGATGGCGGTCACTTTTTGGCACAAGGCAGCATCAACGGCAAAGCAGTGCAGTTCATGGTGGACACCGGTGCAACCGCCGTTGCCATGGGCGCAGCAGAAGCGAAACGCATGGGCATAGACTACACCAGCGGCCGCCCCGTACGCATGAACACCGCCAACGGCCAAACCTTGGGCTACCTGCTCACCCTCAACTCAGTGCGCATTGGCGATGTAGAAGTGCAGAACGTAGAAGCCATCGTCGCCCAACAATCCATGCCTTATGTGCTGTTGGGCAACAGCTTTTTAACCCGCTTTTCAATGCGGCGGGACAACGACCAGATGGTTTTAGAGAGAAGGTTTTGAGCGCCGGTTTTAAAACTAGCCTTTTTTGCTGCCAAACACCAGCAACAAACCACCCACCACAATAGCACCCAGGCCCATCCAAATGGGGATATTGACCGTTTTCTTCTCAGTAACCGATAACTCAATGGGCCCGAGCTTCAGGTCATGGGTGTCTTTGGTGTAACTGAAATTACCGTATAGCAACCCGAAGACGCCTCCTGCAATCAGCACGATGGCGATGAGTTTGATGGCATTCATGTTTTTATTTCTCCAAATTTAAGATGTCGAGGCGATTGTGCACCCTTACTCTCAATACTCAAAGCTTCTTTTGCCAAAACATCGCCCTGCCCATTTCTGGGTCTAGCTGGTAGCCCGCAAAGCCATTGGCCGCATACGCAGCTTGTGCGAGTTTGTTGCCTTCTAGGACTTCTAGGGTGAGTTTGCAGCAGCCTAAACCATTGGCAATCGCTTCGGCTTTTTTAAGGAGCAGGCTACTGATGCCCTGACCGCGAAATTCCGCTAAAACCACGACATCGTGGATATTTAACAATGGCTTGCAGGCGAAGGTGGAGAATCCTTCTATGCAGTTGATCAAACCTGCTGGTTTGCTGTCTACAAACGCTATAGCGGCGTGGCATGTGGGGCGCTTGGCCATTTCAGCGACCAAATTGGCTTGGGTGTAGGCGGACAAAGCCTCGCCGCCTCCCATGTCATCTTTGGCGTATTCGTTGAGCAGATAGACGATGGCGTGGGCGTGGGCGGGGTTGCTGAAATCGGCAATTTGAATGTCAGTCATGTTCAATTAAAAATGATTTTTAAAAACGATACTTGCTATAAATTTAATAGCTAATTAAGCAACAAATACGCTGGCTATAAGCATATTTACACCCCTGAAAAGCATATTTTCAGTGTTTTTTGGCTTTTGACTTAAGCCCAGCAGCTGCAGTGGGCTTTTTATCGCCTAATTTGGGTTCTTTACCTTGTATCAATCGGGTGATATTGGCGCTGTGGCGATAGACTAAAAACATAGCCATGACGAAGAGTGTGAGGGTGACGTACTTGTCAGCCGACCACAACACACGGTCGCCAAACAGGTAGGCAACGGGTGCGAAAGCGGCGGCGACTAAGGACGCTAAGGACACGTAGCGGAAAAAGTACAGAATGATGGCGAAGCTGGCAACGCATAACAGCCCCAGCGCCCAATGCACGCCGAACACCACGCCAAGCGCTGTGGCAACGCCTTTACCACCTATAAATTTAAAAAACACGGGGTACAAATGCCCCAAAAACGCTGCGATGCCAACCATAGCGACTGTACCGTCGCTCAACCCGTAATCTTTGCCTAACCACTGTACCAGTGCGACCGGGATGTAGCCTTTGAGCGCGTCTAATACCAGCGTAAGGATGGCTGCTGACTTGCTGCCTGAGCGCAACACATTGGTCGCGCCCGGGTTTTTACTCCCAAAAGTTCGCGGGTCGTTCAACCCCATCAGCTTGCTGACGATGACGGCGAAAGACAAAGAGCCGACCAAATACGCGGCGATGGCGGCTATAACGGGATAAAAAGAAGAGACATTGTCCAAAATAAAACTCCAAAACTGAAGAGAATATGTTAACCGACTGCTAGGTTAAGAGACCTAAGGAGATACTGCACGGTACAACGCTCGCATCAAATCTGATGGCGTGATGATGCCAACCAGCCTGTTCTCGTGATCAATCACGGGAATATGCCGATGCCCAGCCTGTGTAAACAACGGCACCAGCTCGATGGCATGTTTGGTCAAATTGGTCACTTGTACCCGCCTGGTCATGATTTGCCCCACCACCTCTGATTTGTCGGAGTGACTGGTGCCAGTGCGTTGCAAAAATGTCTTCAATCGCACACCCAAACCATGGTGGCTGTCCAAATCGATTTGTCGCATAAAGTCTGCCACGGTGACAATACCAACAATACGCCTAGATTTGTCTATGACGGGCAAAGCTTTAACACGTCGTTCACGCATGATCTGCCAAGCTTCGCCCAAAGATGTGCCAAATTGCACTGCCAGAGGGTTGGGCGACATGATGTCAGCACAGCGCAAATCACCCAGATTGCGTTGGTACGCTGCAAGCTCGGCGTGGTGCAACAACGCTTTCAAATCATCAGTACTGACATCCATGATTTGGTTGTACCTGGTCAACGCAACATCCAAATCAGCGTCGCTGAAGCGGCTGATGGATGCTGCAGCGACCATGCTTTGACGGTGAGGGTAGCTGCGCCCCGTCAAATTATTGTAAAAAACAGCTGCCATCACCAAAACAACTGCATTCAAAAGTACGGGAAACAGTGCAAATTTGTAGCTGGTTACATGCAAAATAACGACCAACAAAGCAACCGCGCCGCCGGGTGGATGCAAGCATCGCAAAAGAAACATCAACGCCACAGCAACGCCAACTGCTACCGAAGCGGCCAAAGCAGGGTCTGCAATCGTATTGACGCAAGCCACCCCTACCCATGCTGACAAGGTGTTGCCACCCAAGACGGCCCAAGGTTGCGCCATGGGACTGGCTGGAAGCGCAAAAACAATGATGGCGCTGGCACCAATAGGCGCGACAAGCCATGCCGCTGTTACCTTACCCAAGTTACCTAAGTCACCCAAGTTGCCTAGATTGCCCGCCAATAACCAGCGACTCACCACTGCGGTCACCAAAAGCCCAAAGCTCACCCCCAGAAATGCTCGCCAGCGTTCTTTGTTATCAACAGGTAAAGGTGCTGCAAAAAAATCGGTGAAAAACTTTTTGATCACTGCGTGCATCCCAAACCTGCTTTAAAACGACCCGTTTACTGACACGGATCTCTGATTTCCCAGCGAATTTTGTCAATCTCAGCCAACAGTTCCTTGGACAACGTCGTGCCGTAAGCCGCCACACACTCGTCCAACTGCGCCACCGTACGCACACCGATGATGGTGCTGGCGATCTGCCATTTGGTGTAGCAAAAAGCCAAGGCCATTTGGGTCGGCGTCATGCCGTTGGCAATGGCCAAAGCGTTATAGCGTCTCGCCGCAACCAGCGCATCTGGGCGACCCCAGCGTTGCTTACGGGTGGATTCAAACATCGTCAAACGTGCATCGGCAGGCGCACCCTCGCCGGACAACCCGCTCTTGTCAAATTTACCGGTCAACAAGCCAAACGCCAAAGGTGAGTACGGGATCTGTGACACCCCAAGGCGGTGCATGGTTTCGTCCAAACCGTTCTCCAAGGTGCGGTTCAGCAAGCAATACGGGTTTTGCACCGTGGCAACTTTAGCCAGACCATGCTGAGCTGCCAAATTCACAAACTCGTGCACGCCATACGGCGTTTCGTTGGACAAACCAAAAGCGCGGATTTTGCCAGCTTTGACAAGTTTGTCCATCGCCTGCAACTGCCCCAAAATCGGCGTGGTATGCGCGTCTTTGTTGGGCGTGAAATACACAGCACCAAAAGCAGGCACCACGCGTGATGGCCAGTGGATTTGGTATAGGTCAATCACATCCGTTTTCAAACGTTTCAAGCTGGCATCGCAGGCGTCAATCATCATCTGCTCGGTCAAATCAGGGTCGCCATTGCGCACCCAATCCATGCCGCGTGCTGGGCCGGCTACCTTGGTAGCGAGCACCAGCTTTTTACGCGCATCTGGCCGTTTGGCAAACCAGTTGCCCATCATCGTTTCCGTCAAGTTGTAGGTGCCCGGGCGCGGCGGCACGGCGTACATCTCTGCCGTGTCGAAGAAGTTGATGCCATGCTCCAGTGCTCTGTCCATGATGGCAAATGCCGTGGGTTCATCGACTTGCTCGCCAAAAATCATGGTGCCTAGACAGATGGGGGTGACTTTGAGGTCGCTTGAGCCGAGTTGGACGAGTGGGATGTTTTTCATGGTTTGGGGTTGTTGGGCAAGAGTTGATTCAATGGTGTTGTTTATTCTAGCGACTACAGAAGGCCATTGAACCTATACTGTACCGGTAAACACCACAACGTTTGCGAAACCTTTGACAGGAATAGGAAACGATCATGGCAGCCAAGGATAAAAACAGCAGCAAAGACGTGACGGTAGCTGCGGCCACAAACCTCGCAAACCCCACAAACCTTGAAATGCCAAGCTTCCCGATTGTGGGGATTGGCGCTTCCGCGGGCGGGCTCGCCGCCTTTGAGGCTTTCTTTTCTGGCATGCCTGCTGACGCCGACCCTGGCATGGCCTTTGTCCTGGTGCAGCACTTGGCACCCGACCACGCCAGCATGTTGACAGCGCTGATGCAGCGGTACACCCGCATGAACGTGTACGAAGTCGAAGATGGCATGACGGTGCAGATCAACTGCGCCTATATCATTCCACCCAACCGCGACATGGCGTTTTTGAACGGCACATTGCAGCTGATGGAGCCCTCGGAGCCACGTGGCCACCGCTTGCCGATTGACATTTTGTTTCGCTCGCTGGCGCAAGACCAGCACGAGCGCGCGATAGGCATTGTCCTGTCTGGCACTGGCAGCGACGGCACCTTGGGCGTACGTGCCATCAAGGCTGAAGGCGGTATGGTGATGGCGCAAATCCCTGAATCTTGCGAGTTTGACGGCATGCCGCGCAGCGCCATCGCCACTGGCATGGTGGATTATGAGCTCTCCCCCGCCGACATGCCCACTCAGCTGATCGCCTATATAAAGCACGCTTTTGGCCGACCACCGCGCTTGGCGACGCAATCAACACCGCTCAACGACAATGCGCTAAAAAAGATTTTTATCTTGCTGCGCTCCCAAACCAGCCACGATTTCTCGCAATACAAACCCAGCACCATTTGCCGGCGAATTGAGCGGCGCATGGCTGTGCACCAGATAGATTCGACGGATGCGTATGTCAAGTACCTGCAGCAAACGCCGGCGGAGGTAGAAGCGCTGTTTCGTGACCTGCTGATCGGTGTGACCAACTTTTTCCGCGACCCAGAGGCTTTTGAGGCCTTGGAGTCGTTCG
>JAYSZH010000228.1:0-2541 GCA_043738155.1 Polaromonas sp.
GTTGCGGCAAATCCAACATCATGGATGCGGTGCGCTGGGTGCTGGGCGAAAGCAGAGCGTCTGAACTGCGTGGCGAGTCCATGCAGGACGTTATTTTTAACGGCACCAATACCCGAAAACCTTCCAGCCGTTCCAGTGTTGAGCTGGTGTTTGAAAACAACGACCACCGCGCTGGCGGCCAGTGGAGTCAGTTTCCTGAGATTGCTGTTAAGCGTGTTTTAACCCGCGATGGCAACTCCAGTTATTACATCAACAACCAATCCGTTCGTCGCCGTGACGTGCAAGACGTGTTTTTGGGCACGGGCTTGGGGCCTCGTGCTTACGCGATCATTGGACAGGGCACGATTGCCAAAATCATCGAGTCGAAGCCTGAAGAGCTGAGATTGTTTTTAGAAGAAGCCGCTGGCGTCTCTAAATACAAAGAGCGCCGCCGAGAGACTGAAAACCGTTTGTCTGACACCCGTGAAAACTTGACGCGTGTAGACGACATCATGCGCGAGCTGAATACGAATCTCGAAAAGCTTGAAAAACAAGCAGAAGTTGCTCAAAAATACAACCAGCTTCAGGCTGATGTGACATTGAAGCAGCAGCAGCTGTGGTTTTTGAAGCGCGCTGATAGTGAAGCCGACCAGGCCAAAGTCAAAGCCGATGCTTTGCTGGCAACCACGGCGCTGGAGAGCCGGATTGCAGATCTACGGCACATCGAATCAGAGCTAGAAACGATTCGCCAAGCGCATTACAGCGCGGGCGACCAGGTGAACCAATCGCAAGGTTTGCTGTACGAAGCCAGCGCAGAAGTGGGTCGCTTAGAGGCTGAAATCCGCTTTGTCGTGGAAGGCCGCCAGCGTGTTGAGCAGCGTTTAGCGACTTTGAAAGAGCAAACAACGCATTGGGCGACGCGCAAAGAGGATGCCTTGTTGGAGTCTGAAACCCTCGCCGCACAAATTCTGGAAGCTGAAGAGAAGGATGCTTTAACCACAGCTCAAGTTGAAGAACAAGTTGGCCAATTGCCTGAGCTAGAAGATGCTCTTCGTCAAGCGCAGCGTGTGGCGAATGAGCAGCGCAGCACGGTAGGCCAAGTGCAGCAGCAAATTCAAGTGTTGGCAGCTGACCAGCGCAATATTGAAGACCAGTCACGCCAGCTCAACACACGACATGAGCGATTGACGGCTGACCGAAATGCGTTGTCAGCGCCAGATGAGCAGCGTTTGCTCAATATGCAAAGCCAGTTGGCAACGGCCGTAGAAGCGCAAACCGTTGCTGAAGCCCGTTTGCATGAGTTGCAAGACAGTGTGCCGCATTTGGATGATGTTCGACGTGCGCAGCAGCAGTTTGTTAACGCCGAATCAGCCAAACATGCCGGTTTAGCGGCGCGTATGGAAGCTTTGAAAGCGTTGCAAGACAAAGTCAAAACCGACGGTAAATTGAAGCCTTGGCTAGCTAAACACGGTTTGGATGGTTTGGCTGGTTTGTGGAGCAAGATTCATATTGAGCTAGGCTGGGAAAATGCCTTGGAAGGTGCTTTGCGTGAACGCTTGGGCGCGCTTGAAGTATCGCGCTTGGACATGGTGAGTGGCTTCTTGGGTGCCACGGGTGCTGACGCACCACCCGCCAAATTGGCTTTTTACAGCCCACCTCAAGCCGGCCTGCCAGAAGCAAAAAGTACCATGCCGCGTTTGTCGGATTTGCTCAGGCTGCATGATGCGGGTCAAAAAGCCTTGTTGAATGACTGGCTGCATGGTTGCTACACCGCGCAATCGTTTGACGAAGCACTGGCGAACCGCAGCAAGTTGCAAGCGGGCGAAGTGATTTACGTCAAAACAGGTCATGCCGTCAGCTTACACAGCGTGAGCTTTTACTCGCCAGATTCTGAGCAGTCCGGTATGTTGGCGCGAGCGCAAGAAATTGAGAGTTTAGAAAAGCAATTACGTGCACAAGTGTTGATTGGTGAGGAGTCGCGCTCTGCGTTGATTCGTGCAGAGGCGGCATATACCGAGGCGTCAAATAAATTGTCTGTACTGCGTCGCGAAGCTGCTGAAGGGCAGTCACGCGCTCACAGCTTGCAGGTTGAAACTTTGCGCATGTCTCAAATTGCCGAGCAAACGAAGGCGCGCAGCGATCAAATCAGCACTGATTTGGCGGAAATAAATGCGCAGTTGGAAGATCTGCAAGAGCGTCGCGTTACCGCCGAAGGACGCTTTGAAGAGCTGGATATGCAACTGGCCGACACGCAAGAGCGTCATGCGCAGCTGGATGAACACGTCATCACCGCAGAGCGGAGGCTGAATGAGTCACGCGAGCAGCAGCGCAGCTTGGAGCGTTCGGCGCAAGAAGCGTTGTTTGCAAAACGCAGCTTGCAAGCGCGCTTGGCCGAATTGCAGCGCGCTATCGAAACAGCAGTGCAGCAGGCATTGTCTTTGGCTTCTGAAGAAGTCATCGCTACCGATGAATTGGGTCGCTTAAGTGCCGTTGCTGCCCAAACGGGACTGCAAACGGCACTGTCAACCAAACTTGATCGCGAAGTGTCTTTGTCTGCCAAGC
>JAYSZH010000229.1:0-6330 GCA_043738155.1 Polaromonas sp.
TGCGACAAAATTACCCATCAAGATGAAGAGTGGAATCACGCTAAGCGTATAAGCAAAACCAGTTTCGTAAACCACTTGCGCTGTGCTGGCCAAAGCCGGGTCCCAACCGCGAGTCAAACCAATGCCCACAATGCCAACCAAACCCATGCTAAAAGCCAAAGGCATGCGTAGCAGGGCCAACACGAAAATAGCGGCAAAACCTAAAAGTGCTTCAATCACAGCGCAGCTCCCGAATGTTCTGCTTCATCTTCAGCCAGCCCAGTAGCGGGCTTGAACATCAACCCAAAGTGAACCAGCCCGGTGATGGCACTTAAAAGCCCCATACCGTAAATAAAAGGGGCTTTCTCAATTTTTAATTGTGCGGTGTTGTCGCCATTGATGGCAAATTGTTGTCCTGTCTTGAACATGAGATAGCCCAAAGCAATAAGAGCGGTACCAATCAAAAAATGCACGATGATGACTTGCGCACGACGCACACTAGCGGGTAAGTAACTGTCTAGTGAGTCAAAGACCACATGCTCGCCGCGTTGTGAGACCAATGGAATCGCGCCAAAAATCACCACCACCATCAAAAGCTCGGTCAGCTCAAATGAGCCAGGAATGGAGTGGTCGAGCAATTTGCGTCCGCCCACATCAAAAAACGTCAATACCATGATGGCGAACAATGCCGCACCAGAAAGCAAACCGCAGACGGTTTCAAGTAATTTTTTCAAAACCAACCCTATCTAACTTGCCATAAAAAGTGCGGCACACGTACAAAGACGAGGCCGCACACAAATCAATACGTTGAACGCAGCAGATTATTTTTCTTGCCTGGCAATCTCAGCCCGGAACTCAGCCAGTACCTTACCTGCATTCTTTAAGCCTTTGGCTTCTGCGTCTTTCACCCATTTGGCTTCCAATGCAGATGTTTTAGATTTCACGTCAGCCACAAATGCCGCATCTGCTTTTGTAACTAGCACGCCATTGGCTTGCATCAGCGCAAAAGCGCGGGTGTCAACCTTGTCCCAGCCACGGCCAAAAATGCGTGCCGCTGTTTCGCCAGAAATGGCATCAACCGCCTTTTTCTCTTCAGCAGTCAATTTGTCGTACTTCGCTTGGTTCATCGCAAACACAAAGCTGGTGTTGTACAAACCGCCTGGAAACGTGGTGGCGTGCTTGATGATTTTGTCGATGCGGAACGACTCGGTTGATTCTGCTGGGAACAGCGTGCCATCCATCACGCCGCCAGAAAGCAACTCATAAGAGTCTGGCGCTGGCTTCAAGGTCACATTCATGTTCAATGTTTTGGAGATTTCATTGACCATGCCGCCACCAATACGGAATTTCAGACCATTCAAGTCGTCAACTTTCGCAATCGGGCGCTTGGTGTTGAACACAATGCCCGGTCCGTGGGTAAACAATGCCAAGACCTTCACGCCCGTGTTTTCAGCCGCAAACTCTGGGTATTTAGAAGTCACTTTGCTGAAAGCCACTGAAATGGACTCAGCGGAGTTACCCAAGAAGGGGAATTCACCCATCTGCGTCAGCACAAAACGGCCTGGCGTGTAGCCGTGTACCGTGTATGACACGTCAGCCAAACCATTTTTCACAGCGTCATACGTGCCAGGCGCTGGTGACACGCCGCGCGGCAAGATGTTGCATTTCATTTTGCCCGTGGTGTTTTTCTCCAGCAAATCGCACCATTCTTTTTGTGCTTTGCTGGCGGTATGGGTGGGCGGCAACCAAGTTGAGACGGTTAGTACGGTTTGTGCAGACACTGCGCCAGCGACCAAGCCAGACATGGCCAAAGCAAGAGATTTCAACTTCATGAGGCAACTTTCAAAGATTAAACAGATGCGACCGAATGTACGATAAATTAGGTCAAATCCAAATAGGATTTACCCGAATACTTCCGACCCAACGGTCGAAAATGAGCGAGGCATTTTTAAGCTAGGCGGAAAACACTCAGCTGCACACGGTCTGGAAACCGTGCGCCCGTGCCCACAAAAATGCTTTGCGTCAGCCATTCCAGCGCGGGTGATGAGACCTCAAACGTTGGCACGCTGCGAAAGTAGATCGCCTCGGGGGCAACGGGTTCGCCCCGTACCAATTTGGCAATGTCAGCTGCTGAACCGCGCCGCAGCGCACGGTTTTGCACAAAAATATGCTCGCCGTTGTCCAATTCAATCATGTAGCGGGCGTCCAAGTCAGCCATGGTCTCAGACACGACGATTTGAAAATCTGCCCCGCCTGGCAAAACTTTGCCACTGACTTGACCCGTAACGGTGCCGCCCTTGATGGGGATGATGCGGCGTTTGCCACGGCTGTTCAGCCCCACCACATTGCCCGCTTCAATCGGATCGGCGACATAAACCGTCAAATCTAAAACATGCTGCAAAGCTGGGGCAGGAAGCGAAGATGCGTTCATAGTTGTTGGTGATGAAAATGATAAAAATTTCAGTCACAACATTATGAACGCATCATTGGCGTTATGAAGCAGCCAAAGCTGCGGGTAGAAAAGTTACGGGTTGATTAGCTACCGATTTGTCCACCATCCAACTTGGTGATAACAATCGTTGCTGAACGTGGGCGCTTGCCTGCACCATAGCCTGCGTTGGCTGGCCATTGGCTTTCAAACTTGGTTGGGCTGTTCACATCCGCCATTTTGGTGCTTTCACCTGGGTGTTGAATGTTCACAAACATGGCCTTGCCGTCAGGCGTTTCGCATAAACCCGTGATTTCACAACCCTTTGGTCCTACCAAAAAGCGTTTGAGGTTGCTTTCTGTTGGCGCTTTACCCATGTAGGTATCAACGGCTTTTGTACTGCCGTCGCTGCGCTTGTATGACAATGTCTTCATAGCGCCATCACCAACTTTGCCAGGAATCGCGGCAAGCATCATGCAGTTGGTCACATCTGTGTAAGAGCCATCGTCTGTCTGAATCCAGCAAATACCGCTAACATCGCTGAAAACCAGGCCGTCTGGCGATGACATGTCGTTAACGTCGGTTAAGTTTGATAAATTAACAAGCCCTTTGTCTGCGCCAGCTTCTGCACCGAACACATAAACATCCCACTTGAAAGCCAAATCTGTTGGTTTGCCCTGTGCCAAGCGGATGATGTGACCGTTCACATTGCCATTGGTTTCCTTGGGGCCTTTTGCTTCAGCCTTCATGTCTTTGTACATGCGCGGGTTGGCGGCATCAACGCCAAATTCACCGTCAACCGTACGGTTTGCGTTGTTGGTCAGCGTGAAATAAACCTCACCATTGCGTGGGTTCACGCCGCCCCATTCAGGCCTGTCCATTTTTGTTGCGCCCACGGCATCAGCTGCCAAACGGGTGAAGATGGCAATGTCTGCGTCTGATTTGAACTCAAAATCAGGGTTGTAAGCGATGATGGGGTTTTTCATCGACAACTCTACCCATTCGCCCATACCGTCTGCCTTGAATTTGGCAACAAACAAAGTGCCTTGGTCCAAGTATTTGTCGCCCACAGCGAGTTTGTCGCTCGCGTTGGCGTCAGCGGCAGCCCACAAAGCGGTTGATATAAATTTGTACATGTATTCGCTGCGAGCATCATCACCCATATAGGCAACGATAGGCTGGCCTGCTACGGGTGTTGCAAAGTTGCATGTTTCATGTGCAAAACGCCCCAGTGTTGTACGCTTGCGCAAAGCTTGTGTTGGGTTGTACGGGTCAAGCTCAACGATGTAGCCAAAGGTGTTCATTTCGTTGCGATAGTCTTCTTTCGCGCTAGCAGCTATGGCGCTGTTGTTCCAGCGCACATATTGGTCGCTGCTGCCCGCTGTTTCCCAGCCGTGGCGGCTGGCAACGCCAGCTCTACGGCCATAACGGTTCAGTGCGCCGACGGCCTTGTCTTTGGCGCCACGGGCTGCATCGTCTTTGGCATCGCGTGAAAAATAGCCAAACCAGTTTTCTTCACCCGAGGTCAATGTGCCCCACGGCGTTTTACTCGTACCGCAGTTGTTAATTGTTCCACGGCATTGTGTGCCCGCTGGGCTGTACTTGGTGGCCATAAACTCGCTGCCTTTTGCCGCGCCGTGGATGGCGGCTACCGTCATGGGCGTGATGCGGCGGTTAAATGCCGAGCTTTGCAAGTAGTTCCATTTGCCTGAGGTATTTTGTACTTCCACCACAGAGATGCCGTGAATCATGATCTCCTTGTCCGCTTCTGCCGCTTTGCGCGGCAAGCTTGCCGATCCGCCATCGGTGTGGAAAAAGAAAGCTGTCAGCTTTTCATCCGTCGTCGCTTCATGGTTCATCGCAATCAGGCCACGCCCACTGCAGCTGTTCGATGGTTTGCCATTGGCATCCAAGCCAAACCAGTCCATGCCGTCATGATGATCGCCTGCGCGTTTGTCCAAGTCAGTGTCAGTACCATCGTTTTTGAAAGCAGAAAGTCCAGCAACCAGTGGGTCGCCGACAGCGTAAATCACGTCTACTTTGTAGCCCGCTGGTACGCTAACCATGTCAGCGAGGCTCTTTGCCACAGGTGCAAAACCCAGTGAATTGAGAGGTGCGCTCATGCCGCCAAATGTGGACATGGCAGATTGCCCCACGGATGCACAGCCCGCCAAACCAGCACCCCCAAGCAACACAGATCCCGCAGCGCCCACACCACCACGCAGCATGTTGCGGCGGCTTAAACGCAGGCTCAGAACTGAATCAAAATCTGGGTTTGCAGAGGTGTTTGAGTCCTCGTTGTTGAAAATATCAGAAGGTCGGATATTGTTTGAATTCATGGAGCTGGCTTTCCTAAGCAGGTTTAAAAACCAGAATAATGCTGCAACACTGTGTCAATTCAATGACAATCACCCTATGAACCGCAGCCAAAACCATAGTCCTGACCACCCGCGCCACGCTTTCGAGACCTTGACGCCAGACGTGGTGCTAGACGCCCTCGCCAGCGTCGGACTGTACGGCGATGGCCGCTTGACGGCGCTCAGCTCCTACGAAAACCGCGTCTACCAAGTGCATTTGGAACATGGTTTGCCACGTGATGCAGCAGCCCCCAGCTCCGTCGTCGTCAAGTTTTACCGTCCCGAGCGTTGGACGGATGCGCAAATCCGCGAAGAGCACAGTTTCAGCTTTGAGCTGATGTCGGCTGAAATCCCCGTTGTCGGCCCCTTGGTACTGCAAGGCGAGCACCTGCACCACCACGCCGGCTTTGCCTTCAGCGTCAGCCCGCAGCGCGGCGGTAGACCGCCCGAGTTGGACGATTTTGAGGTGCTGGAGTGGGTGGGCCGCTTCCTAGCCCGTATTCACACGGTTGGCGCTGCCAAACCGTTTGTGCACCGGCCCGCTTTGAATGTCCAAAGCTTTGGCATCGAGTCCATGGACTGGCTGCTCAGCCACGATATGGTGCCCTTGGATGTGCAAGCTTTGTGGCAGAAAACCTGTGAAATAGCCATCAATAGCGCTATTGATTTAATAGCTGCTAAGGCAATAAATATGCCGGCTATAGGTGAAAATGAGCCTCAAAAAAACGTCAAAAATGATAGCAAAACAGATATTGCCATCATCCGCCTGCACGGTGACTGCCACCCCGGCAACATCTTGTGGACACCGACCGACGCCCCCCACGGCGGCCCGCATTTCGTCGACCTGGACGACGCCCGCAGCGGCCCTGCTGTACAAGATTTGTGGATGCTCCTGAGTGGCGACCGCCGCCAGCGCACCACGCAATTGAGCGCCTTGATCGACGGCTACGAGCAATTCCGTCCCTTTGACCGCCGCGAGCTGGCACTCATCGAGCCCCTGCGCACCCTGCGCCTCATCCACTACAGCGCCTGGCTGGCCCGCCGCTGGCAAGACCCCACCTTTCCCATCAACTTCCCGTGGTTTGGCACCAGTGACTACTGGAAGTCACAAATCCACACGCTGGAAGAGCAGATTGAGGCGATGCAGGAAGAGCCGCTGATGGTTTGATGCACGTGAAAGAGTAAGCCACTAAAAGGACGATAAAAGCGTGGTTTTTAATGCGTTCAAGTGTTTTTAGCCGTTTGACTTTCTAGTCAAATTGCCTAACATAACAATGCTAGCGGTAGAGACTAGCTTCGGACAACTAGGAATCAGACAAATAGGATTTCAAGGTGATCGCCATGCCATCCTTAGCGTACAAAACAACTTAGGCATCACCAGCGCTCGCATCGGTGGCCCCGGCGCAAGGGAAGCTTTGCCGGAACTGTGCCCAAGCCTCCACATTGGGGGCAACGTATCGGTAAGTTACATTTAGTCCCCCATTGACTCTGTTGCAAGGAGATGCCATGAACTACATCGCATCGTTTCACCGACTTGCGGTTCTAGCCCTGCTGGTACTCGCGGTT
>JAYSZH010000230.1:0-17919 GCA_043738155.1 Polaromonas sp.
GTGAAATTATTGGCTTGGACGGCATTGTCAACGATACGCATACCTGCGACGCTATCGCGCTAGAAGATGCCGAAGTTTGCGTGATGCCGTTTGATCGCATCGAGGAAATATCGCGTGAAGTAAATTCGCTTCAACGGCATGTACACAAAATCATGAGCCGAGAGATTGTGCGTGAGCATGGTGTGATTTTGCTGCTCGGCAGCATGCGAGCTGAAGAACGACTGGCTGCGTTTTTATTGAACCTTGTGCAACGCCTGCATGCGCGGGGGTTTTCTCAATCTGAGTTGATTCTGCGCATGAGCCGAGAGGAGATAGGCAGCTATCTGGGCATGAAAATTGAGACGGTAAGCCGCACATTTTCAAAATTTGTGGAAGAAAATATTGTCGCGGTGAAACAACGCCATGTTCGCATTTTGAATTCCGACGCACTGAAAGACATCGTCAATCCGAAAGCTTGCAATTAAAGGACGGCTCTAAGGTTTTTCTAGCGATTTTAATGTTGGCACAACACCAGTTTGCGCATGGTTTCGAGCTTGCATCGCTGGTGCCAAGTTTGCGCCTTCATTACGTGAATCTAAAGTTTTATTGATCTCAATGCCTTTGCGATAGTAATCTTCGCTGATCACAGGGTCAGGCCTTGTGATTGCCAAGTACAAAGTGATAAAACTTGCAAAAACCACAATCACTGGCCCGGCTACAACCAACCAAACGTATCCAAATTTCCACCAAGGGGCATTGCTGTTTACCATTTTTTGATGCATGACCACTCCTTACTTTAAAAAAAAGAATAATTTCAACTCGATCTCAACGTGGCACCAAAAAAACAGATTTCTCTTGCAGACGATCTGTCGAATCTAACGCCTCAATCTCAAATTGCATAGCATGCGATCCAGGTGCAGCTGCATCGAACGGTGCTTGCACGCGCACTGCGACCCAGCGCGACTCAGTGGAACCGACTATCACCGTATCTTCTGAGGCCACAAAAAGTCCAGGCAAGCCAGAGGCTGAAATTTTGTAACGCTGAGTCATTTCGGTTGCGTTCATCACCTGCAATCTGTACACATTTTCAATTTTTCCACCCGCGACAATACGAGCCATGAGACCCCTATCTCGTACCACATCTACTTTGAAAGGCGTTCGCAAACCTAAGCTGACAAACATGGCGATGACAATTGCAGTCAAGACCGCCCCATAGACCAAAACACGAGGACGAAACACATGTTGTAAAGTTTCCGATTTGGCCCAATGATGGCTCAAGGCATTTTGCGTGGTGTATTTAATCAAGCCTTTTTCATAGCCCATTTTGTCCATCACGGTATCGCACACATCAGCACAGGCGCCGCAAGCAATGCATTCATATTGCAGACCTTTTCGAATATCAATACCTGTCGGACAAACTTGCACGCACAGCGTGCAGTCGACGCAGGAGCCTAGATTTAAACCTACGGGGTCTGCTTTGCGTGATCGAGCTCCGCGTGGCTCACCCCGCTGCTCGTCATAGGTAACTATCAATGTGTCGTTGTCAAACATGGCGCTTTGAAAACGCGCGTAGGGACACATGTGTTTGCACACTTGCTCTCGCAGAAAGCCAGCGTTACCGTAAGTGGCGAAACCATAGAAGAATGTCCAAAAAACCTCCCAGGAGCTCATGCTCATCTGAAGAAACTCCGAGCCCAACTCTTTGATGGGCGTGAAATACCCAACAAAAGTAAAGCCTGTCCACAAGGCTACAGCAAGCCATAAAAAGTGTTTGCCACTCTTTCGCATGAGCCTTTCAATCGACCAAGGCTGAGCATCACGACGCAAGCGAGCTGAACGGTCTCCTTCAACTTTTTTCTCTATCCAAAGAAAAATTTCCGTGTAAACAGTTTGCGGGCATACATAGCCACACCACAAACGCCCTGCCACGGCTGTAAACAGAAACAAAGACAAGGCAGAAATAACGAGAAGACCTGCGAGATAAATGAAATCCTGCGGATACAGCACCAAGCCGAAAATATAGAATCGTCTTGCTCCCAAGTCAAACAAAACGGCTTGGCGTTGTCCCCACTCCAACCAAGGAACACCATAAAACACAAGTTGCGTCAAGAAAACCATGCCCCAACGCCAGTTTGAAAAGAACCCCGAAACGCTACGCGGGTAAATCTTTTCGTGTGACGCGTAAAGAGAAATCATTTCCGAATCTGGCTCTACAGCCGTGATGGGAATGATCTTTCGCGGTGTTGATTCCTGACTAGTCAAACAAGGTCTTTCCAATGTTTATAAGTTTTACTGCTCAATATGTTACTGGGCAACAGCACCTTTGTTGGAGAACCCCCAAACATACGATGTCAACACATGAATTTGTGCTTCAGTTAACTTCTCGTTTTGCGCTGGCATTTGGTTGACTTTGCCAGCAGTAATCATGGCCACGATGGCTGGCGCACCATAACCATGCAACCAAATATCATCTGTCAGATTTGGTGCGCCCAATGCTTGATTGCCTTTGCCATCGATACCGTGACAAGCGGCGCAGACACCAAACTTAGATTTTCCAAGAGCAGCTTGCAATGAATCATGTGGACTACCCGACAGACTAAGTACATACTGAGCGACATTTTTCACATCATCAGCAGAGCCCACCGCTGCAGCCATAGGTGGCATATTACCGATCCGACCTTTCGTCAGCGTTTCTTTGATTTTTTCAGGTGCTCCGCCGTGTATCCAATCGCCATCCGTCAGGTTAGGGAAGCTCTTGCTACCGCGAGCGTCGGAGGCATGGCATTGAGCACAATTGTTCATGTACAAGCGCTCGCCAATAGCCATGGCTTGGGGGTCTTTCGCCATATCTTCAGACTTCATCGCAGAAAATTTTGCAAAGAGAGGTGCAATCTCAGCATTGCCTTTATCGATTTCTGCTTGGTGCTGACCAGTAGATGTCCAACCCAGCTTTCCAGCATATGTACCCAAGCCGGGATAAAGTGCCAAATAGGCAAAAGAAAAAATAACTGTCAAAATAAACAACCACACCCACCAACGTGGCAACGGGTTGTTCATTTCGCGTAAGTCGCCATCCCATACATGACCGGTGGTGTTGTCACTAGCCGTCATCGCTTTCGCCTTACCGCTGAACCACAACAGTAACAAACAAGCAAGTATGCTGACAATGGTGATTCCAGCGACAAATAGTGACCAAAAATTACTTGTAAAGTCGCTCATTTTTTATCCTTGTAGTGCGTTTCTTGTGCTTTTTTTACGCATTAATCTTGATCAAAAGGCAGATTTGCAGCCTCTTCAAAATCAGCGGCATTTCGGTTTGAATATGCCCACACCAAAATGCCAATAAATGTGATGAAGCCTGCTACTGTGGCAACAGATCGAAGGGTGTTGATATCGAATTCCATATGAACCTCTGTACTTATTTGACGAAAGTGCCCAAAACTTGCAAGTAGGCGATAACAGCTTCAACCTCTGTTTTTCCTTTGACGTCTTCTGCCGCTTTGGCTATCTGCTCATCTGTATAAGGCACACCAACTGTTCTTAGCGCTTTCATGTGCGTGGGCATAGAAGCAGCATCCACAAGATCCTTCAGCAACCATGGATAGGCAGGCATGTTCGACTCAGGCACCAAATCACGAGGGTTATTTAGATGGTCACGATGCCACTGGTCGCTGTACTTGCCACCTACACGGTGCAGATCAGGCCCGGTTCGCTTGCTGCCCCACTGAAATGGATGGTCGTAGACAAACTCACCCGCCACAGAATAATGACCATAGCGCAGTGTTTCAGCGCGGAGGGGGCGAATCATTTGCGAATGGCAGTTGTAGCAACCTTCACGCACATAAATATCGCGCCCCGCCAATTGCAGCGCTGTGTAGGGTTGCAATCCCTTCACAGGCTCTGTCGTAGACTTTTGAAAGAACAGTGGAACGATTTCTACCAAACCACCAACCAGCAACACCAGCAAGATCAAAACGATCATCAGGAAGTTGTTGGTTTCAATTTTTTCGTGCGACAGACCGCCGCCAGAGTTATTTTTTGCCATATTAATATTGCTTTCTTAGGCGTGAACGGAAGTAGCAGGAAGGGAAATATTGACAGTTACTGAGCGACCATTCGTCGCCGTTTTCAATGTATTCCAAAGCATGATCAACATGCCGCCTAGGTAGAGCAAACCGCCTATCAAACGCAACACATAGAAAGGAAAGGTTGCTTTGACAGACTCCACAAACGTGTAGGTCAAGGTTCCGTCTGCATTCACAGCGCGCCACATCAGACCTTGCATCACACCCGCAATCCACATCGCAGCAATATAGATGACGATACCGATGGTGGCAGTCCAGAAATGGATTTCAATCGCTTTGATGCTGTACATCTGCTTTTGACCAAACAAGCGTGGAATCAAGTAATACATAGAACCCATCGTCACCAAGCCAACCCAACCCAGCGCTCCGGAATGTACGTGACCCACAGTCCAATCGGTGTAATGCGACAACGCATTGACGGTTTTGATCGACATCATCGGGCCTTCAAAAGTTGACATGCCATAGAAGGACAAAGACACAATCAAGAAGCGCAGAATCGGGTCGTCGCGCAGCTTGTGCCAGGCGCCAGACAAAGTCATGATGCCGTTGATCATGCCGCCCCAGCTGGGTGCCAATAAAATCAATGAGAACACCATGCCCACAGACTGCGTCCAGTCAGGCAAGGCGGTGTAGTGCAAATGATGCGGACCCGCCCACATGTAGGTGAAGATCAGCGCCCAAAAATGGACGATAGACAAACGATAAGAATAAACCGGACGCTCTGCCTGCTTGGGGATGAAGTAGTACATCATGCCCAAGAAACCTGCGGTTAAAAAGAAACCCACTGCATTGTGGCCATACCACCACTGCACCATGGCGTCTTGCACACCCGCATAGGCTGAATAGGAAGTCATGTAGCCCGATGGAATGGCCGCACTGTTGACGATATGCAGCAGCGCCACAGCAATGATGAACGCACCAAAAAACCAGTTCGCAACGTAAATGTGTCTGACCTTACGCGTGCCTATCGTTCCAAAAAAAACGATGGCAAACGATACCCAAACCAAGGTGATCAAAATATCAATAGGCCATTCCAACTCAGCGTACTCTTTGCCTTGTGTGTAACCCATCGGCAAAGAGATGGCGGCAGCCACAATGACCAACTGCCAACCCCAGAAAGTGAAGGCGGCCAACTTGTCACCAAACAACCTGACATGGCAGGTTCTTTGCGCGACGTAATAAGCCGAAGCAAACAAACCACAACCGCCAAATGCAAAAATCACCGCATTGGTGTGCAGCGGCCGCAGTCGGCCATAGCTGAGCCAAGAGATGCCAAAATTGAGTTCAGGCCACGTCAGCTGCGCGGCGATGATGACCCCTACCAACATGCCAACAACGCCCCAAACCACGGTCATGATCGCGAATTGCCTGACAACTTTGTCGTTGTAAGTCGTCGCTTGCGCATTGGGAAAGTTCATTTGCACCTCTTTTGAATTTATTTGTGACGAGTTTCCTATGGCTAACCCTTATCTCGTTTGACTTAAATCAAACCGGAGTCGAAATTTTTAAGAATCTCTGAGAATTCGCTCACCTTCAGACTCAATATCGTCAAATTGACCACGGTAGATCGCCCACCACAGTCCGCCGATGATGAAGAAAACGAGGATCACCGACAAAGGAATCAACAAATACAAAATGTCCATGCGTCTTTTCCCTTAAATTTCCTGCAAACTTTTGCTGTTTGCGAGCCTCAGCGCATTCAACACAACAAAAAGTGAACTCAAAGCCATGCCCAAACCCGCCAACCAAGCTGGCAACAAGCCCATCACAGCCAAAGGTACGCACAATGCGTTATAGCTTGCCGCCCACCAAAGGTTCTGTTTGACAACGCACATAGTCCGCTTGGCCAAACCCATCGTTTTAACGACCAAACCCAGTTGCTCACCCAACACCACAAAATCTGACTGCGCTTGCGCCAACGGCACAGCGCGACCAAACGCAAACGACACATGCGCACCAGCCAGCACAGGGCCGTCGTTGAGCCCATCACCCACAACCGCTACTTTTTTGCCTCTTTTTTGGGCATCTTGCAAAAAAGCTAACTTGTCCTGCGGCGTGCAGCCGCCTTGAAACGCCGTGATCCCGACCTGCGCTGCCACCCGCGCAACGGCCTGAGCGCTGTCACCAGACACCAAAAACACCTCAATACCGTCTTTTTGTAGTGCCTCAACCGTGCTTAAGGCATCCGACCGAACGTCTTCGTGAAACTCAAATGTGGCAAGCCAACCCTGCTCATCGCGCAAAAAAGTCCTCAAGTTCTCTGTTCTAGCATTGGTTTTGTAGGATTCAACACCACAAAACTCGGCTGACCCCAGCGATATCGCAAGCACTGAATTTTTATCTTCGCCCTGCCAAACCTTGCCCGAGACACCGCGACCAGCCACTTCATGAACTTGATCAGCCTGCCATTTGCTGGTTTGTTCTGACTTAGCTGCCGCTACCAGCGCTTTCGACACTGGATGTAGCGAATAGTGCGCCAATGCAGCGGCCATGTCCAGCACTTGTTCAGTTGGCACGCCATCGCGCACCACAATGGTCGCCAAAACCATGGCATCACGCGTCAAGGTTCCCGTTTTGTCGAACATCACGGTGTCAACGGATGCCATCGCTTCAAAAGCCGCCAAGCGGCGCACCAGCACCCCCCGCCGTGCCAAATTTCCCGCTGCTGACAGCATCGCAGCCGGCGTTGCCAGGGATAAGGCGCAGGGGCACGTCACCACCAGCACTGCCACCGCCACCATCAGGGCATGCCCAGGGTCGCGCTGCCACCAATAGGCGCAAGCCAAGCCGGCTGCGAGTAAAACGCCGATCAAAAAGGGTTTTGCAATCCGGTCTGCCAGCAGCGCGATAGGTGGTTTGGTGGTTGATGCGCTTTCCATCAAACCCACAATTTCTGAAAACCGCGTTTGCGCCCCCACCCGCTCCACCCGCACCTGCACCACGCTGGACAAATTGTGGCTACCCGCAATCACCACGCCCCCCGCGCTGCGCGACACAGGGCGCGATTCCCCCGTCAACAGTGCCTCGTCAACTTGGGTATCGCCCTGCAAAACCACGCCGTCGGCCGGAAACGTCTGCCCCGGCAGCACGCGAATCACATCACCCACCAGCAAACGCCGCACCGCGACGGGTTCAAACGTGCCATCCGCACACTGGCGCGCAATGCTGTCCGGCAAGCGATTCATCAGCGCTTCCAGCGCGCCAGCGGTGCGGTCGCGCAAACGCAGCTCTAGCCAGCGCCCAGCCAACAAAAAGAACACAAACATGGTCAGCGAGTCAAAATACACCTCTTTTCCAAAGGTGCCTTTCGGCTCAAATGTGCCCACCGTGCTCACCACAAAGGTGATCAGCATGCCAACAGCAACCGGCAAATCCATGCTGACCCGTCGGTTCAGCACATCCCGCCAGGCGCTGCTGAAAAAAGGTCCACACGAAAACAAAATCACCGGTAGCGTCAGCACCCATGAGGCCCAGCGCAGCAATTGCTCCATTTCACCCGTCAAATCGCCAGGCGCAGCCACATAAGCTGGATAGGCATACATCATCACCTGCATCATACACAGCCCCGCCACAGCCAAGCGCCACAGCGCTTTGCGCGATTCGGCAAGGCGGCGCTCGCGTGAAAAAGCATCATTAGCCGGCACAGCACGGTAGCCCGCCGCCTCAATCGCCCGCATCCACCCCGACGGCAACACCGCATCCGCCGCCCAAACCACCTGCGCCCGGTGGCTGCCCGCGCTTACATTCGCCCGCACCACGCCCGGCACGCGCAGTAAAACGTCCTCAATCGTCAACGCACAGGCCGCACAATGCATGCCCTCAATCATCAAGTTAGATTCCCAACAACCCGTATTTTTAGCATCCAAACGGCTGAAAGACGACCATTCCTGTGGGTCATCCAGCAAGTGAACACTAACTTGCTGAGTCAAATCTGGGGTTGGAAGGACGAAACTTGCTGTGGGCATAGTCCGAGCGTACCTGAAATAGCAAGTTAGCGGCTTGATTCATATCAAACGCTCTCCCAATAGAATATCCGGCAATTCAGCGCAGCACGGAGTATAGGAAAGCGTCTAAATTAGCATCAAATAAGCATTTAGCTGGCGTATTTATTGCCTGAGATGCTATTGAAAGTATAGTAAATTGGCAAAGTCGACTTTGGGCAATTTTTAACCCTCATTTATGGCTCTAGCCGGCGTGTTTGTTGCCTGAGGTGCTATGAAATTTATATTGAAATGGCACTCCCTGTCATCTCAGGTTTAAATCCCCCTAGCCCCCCTTTTTCAAAGTGGGGAACAATTCAGAAGATGTGATCGTCGCACTAGTCTTCCCACTTTGAAAAAGGGGGATTGAGGGGGATTTAAATGTCATCGCACAAGAACCGTTTCGCAAGATTGCTACGATACAATCACGCCATGTGCCCGTAGCTCAGCTGGATAGAGCACCGCCCTTCTAAGGCGGTGGCCACTGGTTCGAACCCAGTCGGGCACACCAATCAACGCAAGATTACTCAACTATCTTGCCGCCTCCAAAACCCCACGAAATCAACTTTCCGCAAAAATCGCCCAAAAACCGCGTAAGTAGAAACTGCGTAAATAAAAGGCGCAAAAAAAGGGACAGAAGCAAATAAATGCTGCTGTCCCTTGCTATTTTTTGGTCGGAGTACAAGGATTCGAACCTTGGACCCCCTGGTCCCAAACCAGGTGCGCTACCAGGCTGCGCCACACTCCGCCATGCAGCAATTGTACTGCAAAATTTGGCGGCTTCTTGGGCATTGCGCTTAAAATCGACAACAATATGTCAGGCAATACCTTCGGAACCCTCTTCGCTGTCACCAACTTTGGTGAATCCCACGGCCCAGCCATCGGCTGCATCATTGACGGCTGTCCGCCTGGTATGTTGCTCTCAGAAGCTGATATTCAGCCCGATTTGGACAGACGCCGTCCGGGCACATCCAAATTCGTCACCCAGCGCAACGAACCCGACGCAGTCGAGATTTTGAGTGGTATTTATGAAGGCAAAACCACCGGTACGCCAATTTGCCTGCTCATCAAAAACACCGACCAGCGTAGCAAAGATTACGGCAATATTTTGGACACTTTCCGCCCAGGCCATGCCGATTACACGTATTTGCACAAATACGGCCTGCGCGACCCGCGCGGCGGTGGCCGCTCATCCGCCCGCTTGACCGCGCCCATGGTAGCGGCCGGTGCGGTGGCTAAAAAGTGGTTGGCGCAGCAATATGGCACAGTATTTCGCGGTTGTATGACACAGGTGGGCGATGTGGTTGTGCCGTTTGAATCTTGGGAACATGTGCCCAACAACCCGTTTTTTGCTCCAGTTGCCGATGTCAGCCATATCGAAACCTATATGGAAGCGCTGCGCAAATCGGGCGATTCCTGCGGTGCACGCATTCGCGTTTCCGCCAGCAACGTGCCTGTCGGCTTGGGCGAGCCGCTGTTTGATAAGATGGACGCCGACATTGCCTATGCGATGATGGGCATCAACGCCGTCAAAGGCGTTGAAATCGGCGCAGGATTCGCCAGCATCACCCAGCGCGGCACCATGCATGGCGATTCTTTGTCGCCACAGGGCTTCAAATCGAACAATGCGGGTGGCGTTTTGGGCGGCATCAGCACGGGGCAAGATTTGGAAGTGTCGATTGCGATCAAGCCGACCAGCTCGATCTTGTCACCACGCGAATCGATTGACTTGGCGGGCAACTCGGCTGAAGTCATCACCAAAGGCCGACACGACCCCTGCGTAGGCATTCGTGCGACGCCGATTGCCGAGGCCATGTTGGCACTGGTCGTCATCGAGCACGCCCTACGCCAGCGTGCGCAGTGTGGCGATGTGACGGTGGCGACCAAGCCTATTGCGGCACAGGCTTGACATCATTTCTAGCCAGTTCATCCGTGAGCGCAACTACTACGTCTAAAGCGACGACAAGACAGCTATTTCCGTTCGCCGCGTTATCAGCCAGCTATTTTGCGCATATCGGGTTTTTCAACCCCTATTTACCGCTGTGGCTCAAAGACATGGGCTATGGCATTTTGGCCATCAGCGTATTCACCTCTATTCAAGCCGCTACGCGCTTGTTTGCGCCCTATGGCTGGGGTTGGCTAAGCGACCATACCGGTGAACGCGTCAAGCTGCTGCGGTATGGCGCTACGGTGGCGCTCATCTGCTCGCTGGGCTTGTGGTTCGACTTTGGCAATGAATTTCGCTATTTGGGGCTTGGTGCCGTGCTGCTCATCATGTTCACCCACACCAGCGCGATGATGCCTATGAGCGAAGCCGCCATGGCGCATTTGGTCAGCCAAGGCGGCTCGTTTGATGCCAAACTGTACGGTCGCGTGCGTTTGTTTGGTTCACTGGGGTTCTTAGTGACTGTTTTACTGGCTGGTGTTTGGTTTGAGCAGTTTGGCATGAAGCACTTTCCGGCATGGACAGCGCTTACCTTGCTGGCCGTGGTTATCAGCGTTTGGCTGTTGCCCAACCTCAAAGAAGCCGTACCAGCGCATCAAGAAAAAGTCAGCGTTTTACCGATTTTGCGGCAAGCACCTGTACAGTGGTTTTTTGCGGCATTGTTTTTTCACGTGTTGTCGCACATCGGGATTTATGTGTTTTTCTCGCTGTATCTTGACTCCTTGGGATACAGCAAAGCCACCATCGGCATGTTGTGGGCGGTATCCGTGGTGGTTGAAATTTTTTGGTTTTACCACCAAAGCCGTTGGTTGCCCAAGTTCAGCTTGTCAGCCTGGATGATCATCTGCTCCGCCCTTATGGCGCTGCGTATGGGCATCACTGCTAGCAGTGCGTCGGTACTTATCGTTTTGGTTTTCGCACAGATGATGCATGCTTGCACGTTTGCAACGCACCACACCGTATGCATTGCGATGCTGTCGCACCATTTCCCAGGACGATTAAGAGGCCGTGGTCAAGCACTTTTTACCGTGCTTGGTTATGGATTTTCAGGTGTTATTGGTGGGATTTTAGGTGGTATTTTAAGCGATAAATATGGTCTAGCCAGCGTATTTATTGCCTGCATTGCTACAAGTTTAATAGCTGTATTTTGCGCCTACAAGGTATGGAAGCACCACAAGCTAACTCAGTTTTCGCTGAGTTAGTTTGGAGTTTCAGATATCGTTAAAAGCCGTTTTTTAGTGCCCTAAGATCTTTGACAAAAACTCTTTGGTGCGCGGCTGACGGTTTTCTGGATGGCTGAAGAACTCGTCTTTGGTGCAATCTTCTAAGATTTTGCCGCCAACGTCCATAAAAATCACACGGCTGCCAACCTTTTTGGCAAATCCCATTTCGTGGGTGACACACATCATGGTCATGCCTTCGTTGGCCAAGCCCATCATGCAATCGAGCACCTCACCGACCATTTCAGGGTCAAGCGCAGAGGTTGGTTCGTCAAACAACATCGCAATCGGATCCATACTCAAAGCACGGGCAATCGCCACACGCTGCTGCTGACCACCTGAGAGTTGCCCTGGAAACTTGTCTTTGTGCGCCATCAAGCCCACCCGGTCTAAGTATTTCAAACCATGCGTTTTGGCTTCTTCTGCGCTGCGGCCCAGCACTTTAACTTGCGCAATCGTCAAGTTTTCAGTCACGCTGAAATGTGGAAACAGCTCAAAGTTTTGGAACACCATGCCTACGCGCGAACGCAGCTTTGGCAAGTCTGTTTTGGGGTCGTGCACCGCCAAACCGTCTACAAAGATTTCACCTTTTTGGAAAGGTTCTAAAGCGTTGATGGTTTTGATCAAGGTTGATTTACCCGAGCCAGACGGGCCGCAAATCACCACGACTTCGCCTTTTTTAATATTGGTCGTGCAATCATTCAACACCTGCACTGCACCATACCATTTTGAAACGTTTTTGAGTTCAATCATGTTCTTCTCCGAAATAAATGCGCTATTGATTGTTAAGTTAAATGTAAATCACCAAGTCTGTATCAACGAACGATGGCGATCTTCGCTTGAAGCTTTTTCACCATGTAAGACAGGCCAAAGCAAATCACAAAATAAACCACGGCAGCCAAGATGTAAGCCTCTTCTGGGCGGCCATAGATTTTGCCTGCAGTGGTAAAGCCTTTGAGCAAATCGTAAGCGCCAATCGCGTAGACCAACGATGTGTCTTGAAACAAAATAATCGTTTGCGTCAGCAAAATAGGCAACATGTTGCGAAAGGCTTGCGGCAGAACAATCAGACGCATGTTTTGGCTGTAAGTCATACCTACAGCTTGCCCGGCATGCACTTGCCCACGTGGGATGGATTGAATCCCCGCTCGCATGATCTCGCTGAAATAGGCAGCTTCAAAAGCCACGAAGGTGATGATCGCGGAGAGCTCCGCACCAATCGGACGACCGATCAAGAAAGGCATCAATAGAAAGAAGCCCAAAATGACCATGACCAACGGAATCGAACGCATGCCGTTGACATAAATCGTAGCAGGCAAAGCCAGTATTTTATTGCCAGACAAGCGCATCAAGGCAAGTACGGTTCCTAACGCGATACCGCCCAAGGTAGCAATGATGGTTAGCTGCACACTGAACCAAAAACCATTGACGACGAATTTGGAAATAATTTCCCAATTGACAAAGCTTAAATCAAGTCCGCCCATATCAATGCCCCCCGCCTGTGCCACCAGCGACGATGAAGCCAGGGATTTGTATTTTCTTTTCGATGTATGCCATCACGCGGTTCACAGCGAAAGCCGAAATCACGTACAGCGCAGTCACACCTAAAAATATTTCAATGCCTTTTGAGGTTTCTTCGGCAGCTTGGGTATAAAACCAGGTCAATTCCGCCACAGACACGGCAAACGCAACCGATGAATTTTTCAACATGTTCATGGTTTCGCTGGTCAACGGCGGCATGATGATACGAAGGCACATCGGCAGCAACACATAGCGGTATGATTGCCAAGTTGTAAAACCCATGGCACTGGCAGCGTATCTTTGGCCCTTAGGCAGCGCTTGAATGCCAGCGCGCACCTGCTCAGCAATCCGAGCTGAAGTGAAAAACCCAAGAGCCACAACAACCAAGGCAAAACCGGGTACTTGCTGAAGTATCGGAAAGACTTTGGGAACCACAAAATACCATAAGAAAATTTGAACCAGCAAGGGGATATTTCTAAAAAGCTCCACCCAGGCATTCGCAAGTCGTACTAACCAAGGGCTGTTCGGTAGGGTTCGAACAGTGCCGACCAAGACACCCATCACCATAGCAACGACATATGCACAGCCAGCGACTGACAGCGTCCACCCCCAAGATTGGATCATCCACTCCAGATAGGTTCGGCCTCCGCCGTCGTCGTTTAAAAAAACTTTCCAATCTAAATTCATCGCAGCACCTGCTTCCCAAAAAAAATAAACCCCGCCAAAGCTACTGCGATGGCAGGGCTAACTTAGCCATTAAATTAACACTCAAATAGGGGGTTGATTTACTTCTTGGCGTATGACTCGACAGGGTTGTCGTTTGGCGTAGCCCATGCTGCTTTGGTAGCTTCGCTGGCTGGCAAACCAATTTTTGCATTTTTCGGTGGAATAGGCTGCACAAACCATTTGTCGTACATCTTCGCCATAGCACCTGATTTGATCATGGCTTTGACAGAGTCGTCCGCCAATTTTTTCATTGCAGCATCGTCTTTGCGAATCATGATGGCGATGGGTTCAACACTCAAAACTTCACCGACGATTCTGAAATCAGCCGGGGTTTTAGAGCCTGCAATGTTACCCGCCAAAATAGAGCCGTCCATCACGAATGCGTCAGCGCGACCAGACTCTAACAGCAAGAAGCTGTCTGCGTGGTCCTTACCGAAAACTTCTTTGAAGTCGACGCCTGTGGCACGTTCGTTCTTACGCAATAATTGCACGGATGTTGTGCCCGTTGTAGTAGCAACGTTTTTGCCATTCAACTGCGCGACGCTGGTGATGCCGCTGTTTGCTTTAACAGCAATACGAACTTCTTCAACAAACGTAGTGACAACAAAAGAAACGTCTTTTTGACGTGTTGCGTTGTTGGTGGTTGAGCCACATTCGATATCCACGGTACCGTTCTGCACCAACGGAATACGGTTTTGTGAAGTAACAGGTGTGTATTTCACTTCTAGCTTTTTGCCGGCAGCTTTTTCGATATCAGCAATGATGCCTTGGCAAACTTCAACGTGAAAACCTGCATATTTGCCATCACCCAAGGTGTAAGACAAGGCACCAGAAGAGTCGCGCACACCCATGGTGATGCTGCCAGATGCTTTGACTTTGGCAATCGTATCGTTAGTCTGTGCTTGTGCAGAGGTCGTCAACATGGTGCCCAAAGCAGCCAAAACAGTTGCGGCTAGTTTCAATTTGATAAATTTCATTCAATTTCTCCGTTAAGTAAATGCAAAATAGCGCGAGTAGGATCTACATGCAATAAGCAAGCCAATTAATTTAAAGCTGCAAACAACATAATAGTTTACGAACTCAAAGAATATAACCCGTCAGACATTGCGTCGACATCAGGGTTAACGTTGAGGACGTATGCATAAATTGCATAAATCCATAAAAACATGAAAAAAGCCCGCTACCTTGCGGTTGCGGGCTTTGTTGAAGCTTTTGTTATTCAGCTAAACTTTTATAGCTAAATGTATTGCTTGCTTGCAAGCTAAATTAGTTAGCTAATCAATGGAACTGCTCTTCTTCTGTAGAACCCGTCAAAGCTGTCACGCTTGACTTGCCACCTTGAATCGTCGTGGTCACTTCGTCGAAGTAACCTGTGCCGACTTCTTGCTGATGCGACACGAAAGTGTAGCCACGGTCACGTGCTGCGAATTCTGGCTCTTGCACTTTCTCGATGTAGGCAGTCATGCCGCGCTTGACGTAATCTTGCGCCAAGTCGTACATGTTGAACCACATCGAATGGATGCCGGCTAAGGTGATGAACTGGTACTTGTAACCCATGGCACCGAGTTCGCGCTGGAACTTGGCAATGGTTGCATCGTCCAGGTTTTTCTTCCAGTTGAACGATGGTGAGCAGTTGTACGCCAACATTTTGCCCGGGTGAACTTTGTGCACCGCATCTGCAAACTTCTTGGCGAAGTCCAAATCTGGCGTACCGGTTTCGCACCAAACCAAGTCAGCATAGTCCGCATATGCAATCGCACGGGAAACGGCTTGGTCAAAACCTTTACGAGTTTTGTAGAAGCCTTCAGCAGTGCGCTCGCCAGTCAAAAATGGCTTGTCGATCTCGTCGTAGTCGCTGGTCAACAAATCTGCTGCTTCAGCATCGGTACGGGCGATCACCAAGGTTGGCACGCCGCACACGTCTGCAGCCATACGCGCTGCGATCAGCTTTTGGCAAGACTCGCGGGTAGGCAACAACACTTTGCCGCCCATGTGGCCGCATTTTTTGACAGATGCCAACTGGTCTTCCCAATGCACGCCGCCTGCACCAGCCTTGATCATGGCTTTCATCAATTCAAACGCGTTCAACACCCCACCGAAACCGGCTTCAGCGTCTGCAACGATAGGTGCAAAGTTGTCGATATAACCCGCGTCGCCAGCGTCAATCCCTTTGGAATGCTGGATTTCATCTGCGCGGCGGAAGGTGTTGTTGATGGTTTCAACGACTTTTGGCACGGAATCAACTGGGTACAAAGACTGGTCTGGGTACATTGAGGAGTACGTGTTGTTGTCAGCAGCGACTTGCCAGCCGGACAAATAGATGGCTTTGACGCCAGCTTTCACTTGCTGCATGGCTTGACCGCCGGTCAACGCGCCCAGGCAGTTGACGTAGTCTTCAGTGTGCAACAGGTTCCACAACTTTTCAGCACCACGGCGTGCCAAAGTGTGCTCGATCGGGAATGAACCGCGTAAACGCACGACATCAGCAGCTGAATAACCGCGCTTGATACCCTTCCAACGTGGGTTTGTGGCCCAGTCTTTTTCCAATGCGGCGATTTGTTGCTCGCGGCTCAATTGTTCTGTCAGGCTTTGTGGCATGAAAATACTCCTTAGATTAAAAAGTCGAATGAAAAAATCTGTCGTTCTGCTCAACTGAGACATCACATGATGCAGCATCACTGTGACAACAATTAAACAGTTCTTAGCCAATATTGTAGTCTTCTATAAGACTCATAACAACTCTTATGTCTTATATAAGATAAATATTATTTTATTTAAAATCAATGAGTTATACAGATGATTCCGCAATGTGGTTTTGTATTTTCCATATTGAGAAATTTTGACGCACTGCAGCATTGAGATATGACAACACGGCTATAGTACAAAGATGACCGCACACGCCACCCTCAGCCGCACAACTGCGATTGCTTGTTTGATTCTCAGCATGTCATTGGTTGGTAGCTATGTGGCTCTGTCAAAACCGCTGACACTGGTTTTACCCGTTTTTCTGCTCGCTTGGCTGCGTTTTGGCATAGGCGGGTTGGCGATGCTGCATTGGTTAAAAAGACCCATCCATGAGCCACTGATGACGCCACAAACCAAACGTTTGGTTTTTATTGAATCGTTGCTGGGTAACTTCTTGTTTTCAATTTGCATGCTTTACGGCGTCAGCATGACCAGTGCAGTGAATGCGGGCATCATCATGGCCATGATTCCTGCTGTGGTGGCGTTGATGAGTTGGCTATTTTTAGGTGAACGCATCAGCTTGCGTATTTGGGTTGCGATTGCACTGGGCATCACGGGAATTGCACTTTATACGCTATCAAATTCAGAGCACTTTAGGCAATATATACGCCGGCTAGAGGTCGATTTAATCGGTTATTTTTTAAGCTTTGATTCGAATAAGAATGCAACATCAAACGCAGCATCAAACACCGATACCTACACAACATCATCATGGCTCGGGAACTTGTTGCTTGTGGGTGCAGTGCTGTGCGAGGCCGCTTATGCCGTGATCGGCAAGAAACTCACCACCGCACTCAGCCCCAAGCGCATCAGCGCTCTCATCAACGCATGGGGTTTTGCCTTGATGACGCCACTGGGCATATGCGTTGCATGGCAGTTTGATTTTCATAGCGTATCGATGAGCAATTGGTTGCTACTCGTGTTTTACGCCTTGGCTGCTAGCGTGTGGTCAGTGTGGTTGTGGATGACGGGTTTAAAAGTTATTCCAGCGTCGGCAGCTGGCGTCTATACCGTTTTCTTGCCGATTGCAGCGGCGCTGGTGGGTGTTTTTGTATTGGGAGAAAGTCTCAATGCGGTTCAAATTTTGGGCTTCGTATTGGCGCTTTTAGGGGTGGTATTGGCTACCCTTCCAATGAGGGAGCCAAAGCGGCAATTTGCCTCTTCTCTTCTCAAATGAAGCTCTCAGAGAGAGATTTCAGTGTTTTACCTCTCAAAAAACAACAAATCGTGCAAATAAAAGTGTTTTTCCCCTATGAAAACACAATTTTCTCCAGTAGCATTCGCATAGCCTTTGAAAATAAATGTTAAGCGAATAAATTGACATGATTTTCACAGGTGTGTTTTCAACTTAAACAAGGAAAATAAATCATGGCAACTGCAAAAAAAGCACCAGCAAAAAAAGCTGCCGCACCTGCTAAGAAAGCCGCTCCAGCTAAAAAAGCTGCTGCGCCTGCTAAGAAGGCTGCTCCAGCGAAGAAAGCTGCTGCACCTGCTAAGAAAGCCGCTCCAGCGAAGAAAGCTGCTGCACCAAAAGCTCCAGCAAAAAAACGCGTCCCTAACGCTGCATTCATGAAGGCGCTCACATTGAGCCCTGCATTGGCTGCCGTGGTGGGTGCTCCGTCTATGCCACGTACTGAAATCGTGTCTAAGCTGTGGGTTTACATCAAGAAGTACAAGCTGCAAGACGCTGTCAACAAGCGCATGATCAACGCCGACGC
>JAYSZH010000231.1:0-6298 GCA_043738155.1 Polaromonas sp.
GATCATGTTCAACAAGCCAAAATACGATGCGCTACCGGCAAAAATGAAAGCCATCATCTCTGGCGCTGTAGAAGCATCTTCTGCCGACATGTCTTGGAAGGCGATCGACCGTTACTCCAAAGACTACATTGAGCTACAAGGCAAGGACAAGGTCAAATTCTACAAAACACCTGATGCTATCTTGCAAGATCAGTTGAAATTATGGTCTGAAATTGTTGAGAAGAAATCGGCTGAAAATCCATTGTTCAAAGAAATCGTTGCATCACAACGCGCCTTTGCACAACGCGCCGTCAAATGGGAGCAAGACACGATCGTCAACCGTCGAATGGCTGTCAACCATTTCTTCGGTGGCAAGGCCTAAGGATTTGAAGTGACCTAAAACAACCGTCTAAGTAATGCTAGACGGTTGTTTTTTTTAGTCTTTCAATACTTGGAAAAGTATGCTTATTTTTTTGTAAATTTTTATACCATGCAAAACTTTTTTCTTTTGGTCGACAAAGTCAGCACCAAGCTAGGGCACTACTTTTCTTGGTTGGTGCTGGCGATGACGCTGCTCATCACCTATGAGGTGTTCTCTCGCTATGTCCTGGACAGTCCGCACTCTTGGGCTTTTGACATCATGATCATGATGTATGGCTCCATGTTCATGATGGCAGGCGCTTACACCTTGTCTAAAAACGGCCACGTCCGTGGTGATGTTCTATATGGTTTTTTCCCCCCGCGCTTGCAAGCGGGTCTGGATTTGGTCTTGTACATTTTATTTTTCTTCCCCGGTGTGATTGCGCTGGCTTATGCGGGTTATTTCTACGCTGGCGAGTCTTGGGCGATCAAAGAAATATCAAACATCACGTCTGATGGTCCACCCATTTACCCATTTAAAACCATCATTCCCATCGCTGGCGGCATGCTGTTGATTCAAGGCGTGGTGGAGCTACTGCGCTGCATTGTCTGCTTGAAAGATGGCGCATGGCCGAAACGTGCCGACGACGTCGAAGAAGTCGACGTGAACAAGCTCAAAGACATGGTCCACGTGAAAGATGAAGATATCGCAAAACTTGGCGAACTTCTCACGTCGAAATCTGCAACCAAATAAGGGATATTTACTGTGAAAAAAGAAATTTGGTTTGGCCTGTCCATTTTGGTGGCCGTTGTGATTAGCGTTTTTGTGTTGATGCCTGCGCCCTCCCAAATGACCAATGGTCACATGGGTCTGTTGATGCTGGGTTTGATCGTTGTTGCCATCATGCTTGGCTTCCCTACAGCTTTCACCCTCATGGGTATGGGCATGATGTTTGCATGGCTCGCGTTTAGAAGTCGCAATCCTGATTTAGCAGTGCAGCAAACATTGGATTTGATGGTGCAACGTGCGTATTCAGTCATGTCGAACGATGTGCTGATATCTATCCCATTGTTCGTGTTCATGGGTTATTTGGTTGAGCGCGCAAATTTGATTGAGAAGCTGTTTAAAAGCTTGCATCTTGCCATGGCACGTGTACCGGGGTCACTGGCCGTCGCAACCGTTATCACCTGTGCCATTTTTGCCACCGCTACAGGTATTGTTGGTGCGGTGGTCACGTTGATGGGCTTGCTGGCTTTCCCGGCGATGTTGAAAGCCGGCTACAACACCAAGCTGGCTGCGGGCGCCATTACTGCCGGTGGTTGCTTGGGTATCTTGATACCACCTTCAGTTCTGCTGATTGTGTATGGTGCCACGGCTGGCGTTTCTGTCGTCAAACTTTATGCGGGTGCTTTCTTCCCGGGCATCATGCTGGCGACACTCTACGTCGGTTACATCATCATCATCGCCAAGATCAAACCGCAATGGGCACCACCGTTGTCAGAAGAAGACCGCAAAGTAACGCTGCCAGCGCATAACGAGATGGTCTCGAAGACGTTTGGTAAGAATGTCGTTCGAGGATTATTCACAGGCTTGAAAGGCAAGGACATGCCCGATGCGCCAAAGGGCATCTTGGTCAAAGAGTTGCTGATCGCCTTGCTGCCCGCGATTGCGTTCACTGTAGCGATGGGGTTGACGTATCGCGCAGTCACCGCACCCGTTGTTGCTGTTTCGACTGATGTTGTGCAAATGGGTGGCGGTTTTACGAACGATGATGCGAAACAAGAAGCCGGTGGCTTGCAAGAGCCGCCTTCAGAAGGCGGTTTGAAAGAACCACCATCGGAAGGTGGCTTAAAAGAACCCCCTTTAGAAGCCTTGGGTGATGCTGCAAAAGTGGCAGCAACTGCAGATGCCAAGCCTGTTGTTGAGCCGCCGCCTGTAGCCGCTGCAAAGACAACACCCACGGCAGATGCCACTGGCGAACGCGTAGCCGCCCCGACCAGTTATTGGATCGTACTAGCTCTAGGTGCAGCAGCATTGGCTGCCTTCTATGCTATTTTCAGCTTTGCACGCCTAGAGATTTTCAAAATGCTGCTGGGCTCATTCTTCCCCTTGGCCATGCTGATCATTGCTGTGCTGGGCACGATTGTGTTTGGCTTGGCCACGCCGACGGAAGCTGCCGCCATGGGATCGATGGGAGGCTTGATATTGGCGGCTGCTTATCGCCGACTGAATGTGCAAGTGGTGCGTGAATCGGTTTATCTGACCGCCAAAACAAGCGCGATGGTGTGCTGGCTATTTGTGGGTTCCAGCATTTTCTCAGCCGCTTTTGCCTTGCTGGGCGGTCAAGAGCTCATCAACCAATGGGTGTTGTCGATGGATTTAACACCGGTGCAGTTCATGTTGCTGGCGCAAGCCATCATCTTTTTGCTAGGCTGGCCGCTAGAGTGGACTGAGATCATTGTTATTTTCATGCCCATCTTTATTCCTCTGCTGCCGCACTTCGGTATCGACCCGTTGTTTTTTGGCCTGCTGGTTGCCTTGAATTTGCAAACAGCTTTCTTATCGCCTCCCGTGGCCATGGCAGCGTTTTACTTGAAAGGCGTTTCACCACCACACGTGACGTTGAACCAGATTTTTGTTGGCATGCTACCCTTCATGGCGATTCAAGTTGTTGCTTTGGCTTTGTTATATATCTTCCCTGCCATCGGCATGTGGCTGCCAAGCGTGCTGTACAAGTAAAGTACATATGTAGACAAAAAGGACGTTTCGGCGTCCTTTTTTGCTTTTATTGTTCAAAAACCCTACAATTGACGTTTACGTAAACGTCAACCAAATATCGACTTGGAGCCCCCATGACCGACTTGTCCGCCGACTACAAAGCCCTGGCCAACTATCGCCCGACCCACAAAGTGCGCTTTGTGACGGCGGCCAGCCTGTTTGACGGGCACGATGCCGCCATCAACATCATGCGCCGCATCATCATGGGCATGGGTGCCGAAGTGATCCACCTGGGGCACAACCGCAGCGTCGAAGAAGTGGTCACCGCCGCCCTGCAGGAAGACGCGCAGGGCATCGCCATCAGTTCCTACCAGGGTGGGCACGTCGAGTACTTCAAGTACATGATTGACTTGCTCAAAGCACGGGGCGGCGCGCACATCCAGGTGTTTGGCGGCGGCGGCGGCGTGATTGTGCCGCCAGAGATCCGCGAGCTGCAGGCATACGGCGTCTCCCGCATTTTCAGCCCAGAAGACGGCCAGCGCATGGGTTTGCAGGGCATGATTGGCGAGATGGTGATGCGCTGCGACAAAGACCTGACCGGTTATGCCCCAACCCAGTTAGACGCGATTCAAGGCCATTCTGACGCCAGCTGGCGCGCTTTGTCTCAACTCATCACTTCTTTGGAAAATGGCAGTGCAAATACGACTCTAGCCGTCGAATTAACTGCCTTAGCAGCTACTAAAAAAATAGCAATTTTGGGCATTACTGGCACTGGTGGGGCGGGCAAATCGAGCTTGACGGACGAGTTGATACGTCGCTTTCGACTGGATTTGAACGACAGCCTGCGCATCGCCGTCATCAGCATTGACCCCTCACGCCGCAAAACTGGTGGAGCACTCTTGGGCGACAGGATTCGCATGAACGCCATCAGCCCATGGAATACAACGGCGAAGTCTGAGTCCGATTCTGGTCAACGCGTTTTCATGCGATCACTCGCCACCCGCGAATTCGGCTCGGAGATCAGCCCCGCTCTGCCCGGTGTGATTGCAGCCTGCAAATGCGCAGGTTTTGATCTCATCATCGTCGAGACCTCGGGCATCGGCCAGGGCGACGCGGCCATCGTGCCGCACGTTGATGTGCCCATGTACGTGATGACCCCTGAATTTGGTGCGGCCAGCCAGCTGGAAAAGATCGACATGCTGGACTTTGCCGAATTTGTCGCCATCAACAAGTTTGACCGCAAAGGTTCCCTTGATGCGCTGCGTGATGTTTCCAAGCAAGTGCAACGCAACAAGGAAGCCTGGACGACGCCAGCCGATCAAATGCCGGTTTTTGGCACGATGGCGGCGCGTTTCAACGACGACGGGGTGACGGCACTCTACCAAGCTCTGAAAAAACGCTTGGTTGAATTGGGTTTGAAATTGCCAGCCAGTAAAAATGCGCTTTTGCCTGTCGTCAACGTGCGCTACAGCACGAACCAAACGCCCGTCGTTCCCGCTGCCCGCACCCGCTACCTCGCCGAAATCTCGGATACCGTGCGCGGCTACAAAAAACGCGCTCGTGAGCAAGCGCAACTTGCGCGCGAAGTGCAGCAGCTCAAAGCCGCAGCCGCCATGTTGAAAATCGACAAACCTGACCGCGCACCAGCTGCAGAAGCTGCTTTGGACTTAGCTGGAAAGCGCAAATCACGCATGGACGCCGACGCCCGCCACTTGATCGCCCAGTGGCCGGACATGCAAAAAGCCTACGCCGGTGACGAATACGTCGTCAAAATCCGTGACAAAGAGATCCGCACCGCGCTGACCAGCAAATCTCTCAGCGGCACCACCATTCGCAAAGTGGCCCTGCCCCAGTACGAAGACCATGGCGAGGTGCTGAAGTGGCTGATGCTGGACAACGTGCCCGGCAGCTACCCCTACACCGCCGGCACCTTTGCCTTCAAGCGCGAGGGCGAGGACCCGACCCGCATGTTTGCCGGTGAAGGCGACGCGTTTCGCACCAACACCCGCTTCAAGCTGCTCAGCTCGGGCATGGCGGCCAAGCGCCTATCTACCGCGTTTGACTCCGTGACGCTGTATGGCAATGACCCCGACCTGCGGCCCGACATCTACGGCAAGGTCGGCAACAGCGGCGTGTCCATCGCCACGCTGGACGACATGAAGGTGCTGTACGACGGTTTTGACCTGTGCAGCCCGTCCACCAGCGTCTCCATGACCATCAACGGCCCGGCGCCCAGCATTCTGGCGATGTTCATGAACACCGCGATTGACCAGAACATCACCAAGTTCAAAACCGACAATGGCCGTGAGCCGACCGAGACCGAGACCGCCAAAATCAAGGAATGGGTGCAGGAAAACGTGCGCGGCACGGTGCAGGCCGATATTTTGAAAGAAGACCAGGGCCAAAACACCTGCATCTTCAGCACCGAGTTCAGTTTAAAAGTGATGGGCGACATCGCCGAGTACTTTGTCCACAACCGCGTCCGCAACTTCTACAGCGTCTCGATTTCCGGCTACCACATCGCCGAGGCGGGTGCGAACCCGATCAGCCAGCTGGCCTTCACGCTCTCCAACGGCTTCACCTTTGTCGAAGCCTATCTGGCGCGCGGCATGCACATCGACGACTTCGCGCCCAACCTCTCTTTCTTCTTCAGCAACGGCATGGATCCCGAGTACACCGTGATGGGCCGCGTCGCCAGAAGGATCTGGGCGGTGGCGATGAAGGAGAAATACGGTGCGAACGAGCGCAGCCAGAAGCTCAAATACCACATCCAGACCAGCGGCCGCAGCCTGCACGCACAGGAAATCCAGTTCAACGACATCCGCACCACCTTGCAGGCGCTGATTGCCATTTACGACAACTGCAACAGCCTGCACACCAATGCCTTTGACGAAGCCATCACCACGCCGACCGAAGACTCGGTGCGCCGCGCCATGGCGATCCAGCTCATCATCAACCGCGAGTGGGGTTTGGCGAAGAACGAGAATCCGAGCCAGGGCGCGTTCATCATCGAAGAGCTGACCGAGTTGTTGGAAGAAGCGGTTTTAGCTGAATTTGAACGCATCGCCGAGCGCGGCGGCGTGCTGGGCGCAATGGAGACCGGCTACCAGCGCGGCCGGATTCAGGACGAATCCATGCACTACGAGATGCTGAAACACACCGGCGAGCTGCCCATCATCGGTGTCAACACCTTCAGGAACCCCAAGGGCGACGTGGTGCAGGACAAGCTGGAACTGGCGC
>JAYSZH010000232.1:0-2518 GCA_043738155.1 Polaromonas sp.
GAAACTGAGAGCGGCTCGTGCCAGCCCCAAGCACTGACTGCTCCTTATTTAATAGCTGTATGCGCCCGCATTTATTGCGCAGACTGGTGCTTTCTTTCAAGACAATTCAGAAACTGAAGTACGAGCCCCATCCACGGGGCTTGAATTTTTGCGAGTTGCTTGACGGTCTTGCCTCTTGCGTGCTCTGTGTCGTGGCCGTCAACGTGGCTTGGTGGGGTGGGTAATTAGCCAAACTGCCACCACTTCATCCAGCCTTTGCCAAATTTGGCAGATACGCTTCAATCAGTTGCTGCACCGCATCGGCTTGTAGTGCATCTCGACGACGTTTGAGCGGGTCGCGGTCGGGCTGGGTGGCCATCCATCGTTTGAAGGTGACGAAAGTCGCGGGGTGGACGGTGTTCATTCGGGCTATGGCGCCGTTGCTGGCGACGATCACGGCCGAAAAGCTGGGGGAATCAAGCAGCACGTTGGCGCGACGGGCCTGGGCAACCCAGAAATCTTCGTCGTCATTACTTAATTTGATGGGGTGCGGGTCGTCGCCAGATTGTTCGCGGCGAATGATGTCAACTTCAAAACCGTCTTTATTGACGGCAGTGTATTTCTGACTTTTTCGCATGCGAAATGAGGTGTCCACCTTTTTTAAAACCCCCAGCATGGAGCTGTCCACCCGTGCAAGCTGGGTCGAAAAAACAAGGCGCTTGCGGGTGTCCCACAGCAAATCGATGTCTCGCGTAGCCAGCGTCTGTGCCTCCAGGCGTACGCCGGCGGCAGACTCATATGCGTAGAGCGCGTGCGTGCCGACGACCCGGAAGTGCGCGGTTAATTGGGTGCTCGCCAAACGGTCGAGCAACGCGACAACGAGGGGGTCAACCCGGCCCACGCGCAGTGCGCGGTTTAAACGCTGCTGCTGGGCTATCGCAGTTTTAAGGCCCGTGACGCGTTCGTTGCTGCTGCGCTTGCGTTCCATGAAGCGGGCATAGATGGCGTCAAGCTCGGGCGTGCGTGGACCCAAGCTGGTTTCGGCGCCTGCAGGCGTGGTGCGTACCAAATATTTGGAGTCATGCGAGCGAGCCGGCCCAGCGTGCCAATACATGCCGCCCCGAACGTGCGCCGCCTCTTGTTGGGCTTCTTCCAGCGCCTCAAACACGGCAACAGCATCGATGTATTGACGTGTGATGGTTGCATTGTTCTCAATCATTTCGGCATGTTAGTCTGTTTATGTTTAAATTGCCGAAAACTGTTATAAAACAATATCTTATGCTACCTAAATTTTGTGTTAATTGGGTTCAAATTCTAATTTTTTTATTACATGGGTTAATGATTTAGGTGAAAATCTCAAATGAGATACATAATTGCACTTTCTCGCACAGGAACCACACCATGTCAGCACAAACTTCAATGCTTCACATCCGGGTCGATGACGACATCAAAGAACAGGCGACTGCCGCACTGACGACGATGGGTTTATCGGTGTCAGACGCGGTGCGGCTGTTCTTGCGCCGGGTGGTGGTTGATCAGGCTTTTCCGCTTGAACTGAAGGTGCCTAATGCTGAGACGCAGGCGGCGATGAATGAGTCGCGCGCCATGATGGCTAGTCGCCGCAACGGTGAAAACCGTTTTGCGTCAAGTGACGAGATGTTTGCCGATCTTGAAAAAAACAGCCTCAAGTAAGCGGGCAGTCCTGCCGCGTGCCGCCGACTACACCAAGGCATTTTTGACGGACTGGACACGTCTTTCACATTCTGGGCGTTATGACATGACGCGGCTTAAAGGGGCGATGCTGCTGCTGATTGCAAACGATACGCCGCTAGGGCCTGAATGGCTAGATCACGCGTTAAAAGGCAAATGGGCTGACCACCGTGAATGCCATATCGGCGGGGACTTTTTGCTGATTTACCAGCTTGAGGCGAACTGGATTAATTTTGTTCGCTGCGGCACGCATTCGGAGTTGTTTGGCAGTTGATTGGTGGAGTTGATGGGGTTTGAAGTTAACGGGGTCAGATTCTCATGGCACTACCTTAGGGTTTCTGTGCGCCAGTATTTGATCCCGAGCCTGCTGACGCGGGACGGTCAGTAGCGGTAGTGGCTTGGGTCGCCTTTTCTTGGCACGAGGCTCAACCCGCCCAGGTCTTTTGGGGAGCACGCAGCTGGCAATACTTTTGAGCAATGCGGCGGTCATGTAGGCCGTATCACGATAAGTTCTTCGCCTCAGATGGCCTGCGAAGTTCCAGATCATGCGCCTTGCGCCAGCAAAGCCAAGCGTTCTGGCAGGCACTTTGACCAGTTCAGCCGCATTGACCATCGTCCAGCGCACCAGGTTGTAGGTCAACAAATACACTGCAATCTCCTTTTGCACCATCTGGGCGGACTTGCAACGCAGCACATCCATATTCATCGTTGACTTCAGTGTTCGAAAGTCCACCTCGATGTTCCAGCGCATCGCATACAGCATTGCAAGCTCATCCGCGCCAAGCTGCTCAGAGTCCAGCAGAGTGGTCACCATCACCCGGTCATTGCT
>JAYSZH010000233.1:0-6275 GCA_043738155.1 Polaromonas sp.
CCTGCAAATCACTCAAAAAATCAAACCCACGCTCAGTGGGTTTGATGCTTTTGGGGGTTTGAATTAGCAGGCTTTTCTCGATAGCTTGCTGCAAACCAGGCTGCAACGCTGACAAAGCCAAGCCAGTGCGCTCAAAAAACATCATCGGGTCGAAACCTTCTTTCAAACGCAACGCATTGAGCATGAATTCAAATGCCAACTCTTTGTGTTTGATGTCGTCGTCTTTCGTCACAGCGTTACCCAAAAGCGCATGTTGCATGTACAACTTAGGCTCACGGTAACGCACTTGCCGCACAACACGGTGCGCAAAGCTGAGTTTGCTGTGAGCGCCTGCCCCCAAACCCAAATAATCGCCAAACTGCCAATAGTTGAGGTTATGCCAGCAGCGATGGCCTGACTTGGCATATGCAGAGACTTCGTAGCGGTCTAAACCTGCGCCGCCTAGTAATTCCGTCAATTTATCCAACATCGCATAAGCCGTGTCTTCCTCGGGAACTTTAGGGGGAAACTTGGCGAAATAAGTGTTTGGCTCGATGGTGAGGTGGTAAATCGAGATATGTGGCGGCGCTAACGACAGGGCGGTTTGCACATCGCGCTCCAAGTCTGCCATGGTTTGACCTGGCAAAGCGTACATCAGATCTAAATTGAAAGTATCAAATGATTGTGCGGCTTCTTCGACGGCGGCAAAAGCTTGTGCGCTGTCGTGTACGCGACCTAAAGCCTTCAAATGCGCGTCGTTAAAGCTTTGCACGCCTACGGACAAACGCGTGACACCGGCAGCTCTGAACGCCTTGAAACGGTCTTTTTCAAACGTGCCGGGGTTGGCTTCTAGGGTGATTTCGCAGTCTGGGTCTAACTTCACCCTTGCGCGAATATCGCCCAGCAATCGGTCAATAGCCGCTGGCGAAAACAAACTGGGCGTGCCGCCGCCTATGAAGATGCTGTGGACGGGACGGCCCCAAATTAAAGGCAAAGAAGCGTCTAAATCTGCAATCAAGGCATCAATATAACGCTGCTCTAAGTCAGTAGACAACGAGCCGCCAGCTTGAACCTCGTGCGAATTAAAGTCGCAATAAGGACATTTTTTCAAACACCATGGCAAGTGGATGTACAAAGACAGCGGCGGCAGCGCGGCCAGCTGCAGCAAGCCTGGGCGCATGTAGTGGGTGATGTTTTTAGGCGGTTTGGCCGCAGAAGCCGCTTCTGTCGCGCGCTCCTTCGCAACGTCCTCAGGGATAACGGGAATGACTTTGCTCAAAACCAGCCCTCCCTCATCAACGCCAGCATACGCTGGGCGGCTTTGCCACGGTGGCTGTTGGCATTTTTTTCAGCATCGCTCAACTCGGCAAAAGTTTTACCTAAATGCGGGATATACATGACGGGGTCAAATCCAAAACCGTTGATTCCAATCCGTTTTTCGGTGATTTCGCCTATAGCGCGACCAACGGCAATCAGCGGCTCAGGATCGTCTTTTGACCGTACGGCGACCAAGGTGCTGACCAAGGCGGCGCGACGGTTGGTCTCGCCTTGAAGTTGCTCCAACAAGGCTTTGACGTTGTTATCGTCACCCTTTTCATACCCAAATTGTGTAGCATAAAAAGCAGTATCAACGCCGGGTAGACCGCCGAACGTGTCCACGCACAGCCCCGCATCGTCCGCAATGGCCGGCAAACCCGTAGCCGCACTGGCATGGCGGGCTTTGGCCAAGGCGTTTTCGACGAAGGTGCGAAACGGCTCTTCTGCCTCGCTGACGCCCAGACTGGATTGCGGGATCAAAGTCACATCCAAACCCGCAAACAAAGCTTGCATCTCGGCTAATTTGCCTCGGTTGTTGGAGGCCAAGACAAGCTTCATCATGGCAACAGGATATTGTTATTTAATATCATCGAATTTAAGTGCTTAAATCGGCATCTAGCCGACGTATTTATTGCCTAAGCAGCTATTATTTATATAGTAAATTTAGACATTTTTAACTATTTTATTTGAATGAATTTTGTTGCATGTTGATCAATTCTGCAATGCCGTTTTCAGCCAATTGCAGCAAGGCATCCATCTCTTTGCGAGAAAACGCAGCGCCTTCAGCCGTGCCTTGCACTTCAATGAAATGACCTGCACTGGTCATCACCACGTTCATGTCCGTGTCGCAGGCTGAGTCTTCGGTGTATTCCAAATCGAGCAGCGGTGTGCCTTGGACTATGCCGACGGAAATAGCCGCAACGGCTTGGTGAATGGGTGATTCAGTGAGTTTGCCAGATGCGAGCAAACCGTTCACGGCGTCTTGCGCGGCGACAAATGCACCGGTGATGCTGGCCGTGCGAGTTCCGCCGTCGGCCTGAATCACATCGCAATCGAGGTGAATCGTGCGTTCGCCCAGCTTTTTGAGGTCAAAAACCGCGCGTAATGAGCGTCCAATCAAGCGCTGAATCTCCTGCGTTCTGCCGCTTTGCTTGCCGCGTGCGGCTTCGCGATCGCTGCGGGTGTGGGTGGCGCGGGGCAGCATGCCGTATTCGGCGGTCACCCAGCCTTCACCACTGCCTCGCTTGTGGGGTGGTACTTTTTCCTCGACCGAGGCGTTGCACAGCACTTTGGTGTTGCCAAATTCAATCAACACCGAGCCTTCGGCATAGTTGGTGTAGTTGCGGGTGATGCGCACAGGGCGCAGTTCGTTGGTTTGGCGGCGGCTACTTCTAACAAAAACGGTCATGTTTGACTCTCAAAGAAATTAAATGGGGGGTGATCGAAATATCGAAAAGTAGGCGCAATTATCCTACCCCTTGCTGAATACGTACAAACTGCGCTAATTTTTAAGTACTGGCCTGGTAATTTGTCAGTGCTGATTGCAATTCGAACACAGATTGTGGTCTGGCCAAGGGATCAAGCGACATGCACCACTCAACCACCTCAATCAATTTATCCGAATAACTCGCGCCTTTGCGCATCAGCATATCTGGTACGGGGTCATTGCTGCGGCGTTTGACAACTTCTGGTGGCGGATAACCCAGCATCATGGAGTAAATACACGCGCCTATGGCATAAATATCGGTCCACGGGCCCAGTTGACTCTCACGGCGGTACATTTCGGGAGCAGCAAAGCCCGGGGTATACATCGGCTGCGTGAAATCGCCATTTTTGTTCAATACTTCACGCGCAGCGCCAAAGTCGATCAGCACGGCTGAATCGTCATCGGTGATGAACAAATTTGCTGGCTTTATGTCCAAATGCAGCATTTTGTTTTGATGTACGACACGTAATCCTTGCAAAACTTCATCAAACACACTGCGGATGGTCGATTCGCTGAAAGCTTTGCCAGCGGTAATTTGTCGCCCAGCCATGATGTAGTCTTGCAAGGTCGCGCCGGGCAAATAGTTCATCACCAAATAAACTGTTTCGTTTTGTCTGAAAAAATTGAGCACGCTGACCACGGATGGATGCGATATCTGCGCCAGCGAACGTCCTTCTTCAAAAAAGCTTTTCAAGCCTAATCGATACAGTGACAATTTATCGGGCAAAACTTGTGGTGCTAACTGCCCCTCAGAACGAGACGCGAGCGAGGATGGCAAATATTCTTTGATGGCAACCGGTTGCTTGTTTGGATCTTGAGCTAAGTAAACCAAGCTAAATCCGCCCTCGGAAACTTGACGGACAATGGTGTACCCATTCAGCACCGTATTGGGCGGCAGTGGAGCAAGTTTGGCTTTTGTCATAAAGGAAATATTAATAATGGCAGTTTACAGCATGACCGGCTATGCAAGCACAGCAACAGCTTTGGCAAGTGGCACTTTGGGTGAAATACAACTTTCGGTCGAGATTCGATCCGTCAACAGCCGTTTTTTAGACGTTTCATTCAGGCTACCTGATGAATTGCGGCAAAACGAACCCGTACTCAGAGCATTGATAACCGCAAACATCAAACGCGGCAAGGTTGAAATACGTGCTGCACTAGAAAATTCTTCGCAAAATTTACCAACGAAACCCTCTGTGGCCGTTTTAGAGCAGCTACAAACCATTGAAAAAGACATTCAGTCGACCTTGAAAGAGGCGCGTAGTCTCAGCGTTGCCGATGTGCTGCGTTTGTCTGGCTCTTCAGGCAATACATTCAAAAACAATGCTGAAACAGCACAATCTGTGCTGAATTTGACGCAAACGGCTGTGCAAGACTTACTGTCCTCACGCGAACGCGAAGGTGCACGGCTGACGCTGATGTTGCAAGCACACTTAGGCCAACTGCGCGCATTGGCAGCGCAAGCCAGTCCACTGATTCCGATGTTGGTAGCGCAACAACGCAGCAAGTTTATGGATCGTTGGAAGGAAGCACTGTCGCTAGGCGGCACTGAAATCGCAGAAATCAGGGTAGAAGCCCATCAAATGGCGATGGACAGAGCCTTGAATGAGGCCACCGCTTTTGCGATTCGGATTGATGTTGCGGAAGAATTAACCCGTTTAGCGTCGCATTTGGACGAAATTGAAAGAATTCTCAAAAAAGGCGGAGAAATGGGGAAAAAGCTGGACTTTTTGATTCAAGAATTACACCGAGAGGCCAACACTTTGGGCGCCAAGTCGTCGGTTTTGGAGCTCACCCGCATTTCTGTTGAGATGAAAGTGCTGATCGAGCAAATGCGTGAGCAGGTACAAAATATCGAATAAAAACGAATAATTTAGCGTCGCAGAAGTGTGTTGAAATAAATCCAACAATACTTCTGTAAAATTAACCATGGATTACCCTGGTCAACTTTATGTCATCGCCGCACCTAGTGGTGCTGGAAAATCAAGCTTAGTCAAAGCCCTGCTTGAGCTTGACTCGCACGTTCACCCCTCTATTTCACACACCACGCGTGCGCCGCGTGGCCAAGAAAAGCATGGGCGTGAGTATTACTTCATTTCAACCGATGAGTTTGACGAAATGGTCAAAACTGACGCATTTGTAGAATGGGCCAGCGTACATGGACGACAATATGGCACATCAAAAAGCATCATTGAAGACCGTATTTCTAAGGGTGGTGACGTTATTTTGGAGATTGACTTCCAAGGCGCATTGCAAATCCGAAAGATTTTCGCCAATGCGGTGCTTATTTTCATTCTCCCACCAAGCTGGGAAGAATTACGCTCGCGCTTAGAGCGTCGCGGCGAGGATGCGCCGGAAATCATCGATTTACGCTTAAAAAACGCTGCTTTGGAGGTCGCTCAGGCCAAAGAATTCGATTTCGTTATAATCAACGAATTGTTTGATCGTGCGCTTTTCGATCTAAAAGCCATTGTTCATGCTCAACGCCTTAAATTTGCAGCCCAGCTTCGAGCCAGAGCGCCGGTGTTTGAGGCACTGCATATTTCCTAGTCTTATCAATATTGACGTATTGAATTTTTAATATTTCGGAGCTACACATGGCACGTATTACTGTTGAAGATTGCTTAGTGCAAATTCCAAACCGCTTTCAATTGGTTTTAGCGGCAACTTACCGTGCGCGCATGCTCAGCCAAGGCCACGCTGCCAAGATTGAGTCCAAAAACAAGCCTTGCGTCACGGCGCTGCGTGAAATCGCTGAAGGCAAGGTCGGCATTGAAATGCTGCGTAAAGTGCCGCTTTGATGAACAACATACTGAGTTAACGACTCAACCCTAAAAAGCACCATCATTTGGTGCTTTTTTTTCCCCTTTTTAATCACAGCAACACAAACCACAGCACAAACCGCTAAAGTGTAGGCATGAGTTTAGATACAAGTACGGCCCTTTCGGTAAATACGCACGACAAACAAGTGTCAGGTGGAAAGTCGCACTCAAAAGCAGCGCAAAAAATCACAACAAAAGCAGTGGCTTTAGCTTCCGCCAACGCTGCAGCCGCCAGTTTTGCGGCGTTAACCGAAAAATTAGACTATTTAGACAAAACGGATATTGAATCTGTACGCCTAGCCTACCGTTTTGCAGACGAATCGCACTTGGGCCAATTGCGCAAAAATGGCGAGCCCTACATCACACACCCTATCGCAGTTGCGGCCCAATGCGCGACATGGAAGCTGGATGCACAAGCACTGATGGCGGCGCTGCTACACGACGCCATGGAAGACTGTGGCGTTACAAAAGCGGAATTGATTGAACGTTTCGGCTCACCCGTTGCGGAACTTGTGGATGGTCTGACCAAACTTGAAAAACTGCAGTTCGACACGCGGGAAGAAAATCAGGCCGAGTCGTTCCGCAAAATGCTACTGGCTATGGCCAGAGATGTGCGCGTTATTTTGATCAAATTGGCAGATCGCAGCCACAATATGCGCACTTTGAGCGAT
>JAYSZH010000234.1:0-17718 GCA_043738155.1 Polaromonas sp.
CGCGTATCGACCCCACCCAGCGTGACTTCGGCTTTTTTGTAGCCTTCCGTGCCGGTCGGCGTCAGTTCCCAATTTGACAAGCGCTGCGCCAACTGTGCCAAAGCTTTGTCGGGCACGTCGCTCATCGGGCGCTGTAAAGCGGCATCGGTGCTGGTCCAAGCATCAGCTAGGCGCGAGGGAACAAGGTTCGCCAACTCATTCGCCACCAGCTTGTGTGAGCGAGCTTTAGATTGCTGCAAAAGCGCTAAAACATCTGTATTTGGTGCTAAATTGAGTCTAATCGATGCGTTTTCACGCCAAAAACTGGAAATCTGCAAAACAGCGGGGCCGCTCAAACCTTTGTGGGTGAAGAGCAAATCTTCTGAAAATGCGGCTTTTTCGTTGGGTTTGGACTTTTTGCTGCCAGTTTCGATGACCACGGGCAAAGCTAACCCAGCCAAACCTGAGTAAGGCAGCCAAGCATCTCCGTCAAACGTCAGCGGCACAAGGGCAGGGCGCGGCTCGACCAGTCGCAGGTTGAACTGCTTGGCGATGCGGTAGCCAAAATCGGTTGCGCCAATCTTAGGGATGGATAAACCACCCGTCGCAATCACGATATTTGGGGTGTAAATGATGCCAAAATTGCTATTAATTTCATAGCTACTTAAGCAATAAATACGCCGGCTATAGTCGTTTTTTAAGGTCTCAAAATTGCTATCATTATCATAGCGCTTGGAGGTGTCGTATTTGATGCCATCCACCGTGCAAGGCTGCCAACGTTGCACGCCGCCAGCCTCGCATTCGCGCAGCAGCATGTCGATCAAATCTTGCGCTGAGTTGTCGCAAAACAGCTGGCCTTTGTGTTTTTCATGGTGGGTGATGCCGTGCTTGTCCATCAGCGCGATGAAGTCGCGTGGGGTATAGCGGCTCAAGGCGCTGCGGCAAAAGTGGGGGTTTTCGCTCAAAAAGTTGGCGGGGCTGACGTCTTTGTTGGTGAAATTAGCGCGTCCGCCGCCAGAAATACGGATTTTCTCAGCTACTTTCTCGCTGTGGTCGAGCACCAAGACCTTCAAACCCGCCTGCCCGGCCACGCCAGCACAGAACAAGCCAGCCGCACCCGCACCTATGACGACGACATCAAAATGGTGCGAACTGGCTGAATTTGTCATAAAAGCATCTAAATGTCGTTAAATCTGGTTAAAACCGTTCAATCGACATGCCACTGACATCAACATCGGGCGCACGCTTGGCAATCAAATCCGCCAAAACCCGCGCGCTGCCACAGCTCAGCGCCCAGCCGCTGGCACCATGCCCTAAATTCAGCCAAATATTCGGGACGCCGCTGGGTCCTAAAACCGGTGGACCGTCTGGCAGCATGGGTCTCGCACCCTTCCATTCCGTCACACTGGCGCCCATGTTGGAAATGTGTGCCGCACCAGGAAACCAATCTTGCAGCACTTTGTACAGCGTTGAAATGGCGCTAACTTGCTTATTTTCTAATGAGCCACCAATTTCGGCACTACCCGCCACGCGAACGCGGTTGCCCATGCGCGAAATCGCCACTTTGTAGCGTTCGTCCATCACGGCACTGCGCGGCGCGTTCAGATCTTCGCGTACCTGCGCGCTGATGGAATAGCCATAAACCGGAATAAGAAGAAGTTTGCGTTTCAGTGGTTTTAAAATCGGTTTGAGCAGTTCTGCGCTTGCTATGCCAGCACACATGACGATGGCATCAAACGCACGCGCAGTGCTCTCATTTGCTATATTTAGAATAGCACTTTTATCAGATAATACGCTGGCTACGGTCGTATTCATCTCGTATTTGACACCTAGTTTTTGCGATTCAGCTTTGAGCAGCAATGTGAACTCACGACAGTTGCCCACCTCATCACTGGGTAAATGTACAGCGCCCAAAAAGTCATTGTCTGGATTCAAAGCAGGTTCAACCAAGCGGGCTTCTTCGGCGGATATTTCTTTGAACGGGATACCGGTTTCACGCAAAACTTGCAGGCTGGGCTGCATCAATTTAGCGTCTTTGGCATTGCGCAGGAGCACCATCAAGCCTTCGTTTCGTTCGAATTCAAGCGACAAATCGGCGGTGATAGCGTGCAGCCGGTCGCGGCTGTAGCTGGCCAGCAGCAGCATACGGCTGCGGTTAGCAAGATAAGTGTCTAGCTTGCAGGCGCGCCACGCTTGCCACAGCCAAGCTAAGTCGTTGTTCGATAAAGGGAATTTAATCTTTACAGCTGCGTGTCGGCCGAAAAGATGTTTTAAAACCCTAAATGGCATGCCTGGTGCAGCCCAAGGGGCAACGTAACCGGGCGCGATGATGCCCGCGTTGGCAAAACTGGATTCGACGGCGATGGACGAGTTGCGCTCAAAAACGGTGACGTCGTGTCCATCACTCGCCAGCTCATAAGCTGTGGTGACGCCGATGACGCCTGCGCCAACAATGGCAATTTTCATGGATAAATACGGTATTTCTGAACGAGAAGGCGAAAAAATAGATGCTTACTTGGATTATCGTAGATAAACGTAAGCTGACTGTCTGCCAAACAGTCGCAATGAGGCCGCCATGCTATAATCGACAGGCTTTACCAGCAATGCATAGCAATATGCAAAGAAGTAAAGTTATTCGCGAATCAGTCCATTCAAGGTGTTGCGCAGCGAGGTTCAAACTTCGTTGTCACAAATCGGGCTGATTTTAGACCTAACCTTTTGATTTAATTGGAATTAATCATGTCAGTAACCATGCGTGAAATGCTAGATGCGGGCGTTCATTTCGGACACCAAACTCGTTTCTGGAATCCTAAGATGGCCCCGTTTATTTTCGGCCATCGCAACAAAATTCATATCATCAACTTGGAAAAATCGCTCCCGATGTTCCAAGAGGCAACCAAGTTTGTGCGTCAATTGACGGCAAACGGCGGTACCGTTTTGATGGTCGGCACCAAGCGTCAAGCGCGCGAAATCTTGTCTACTGAAGCGCTGCGCGCTGGCGTGCCTTTCGTTGACCAACGCTGGTTGGGCGGCATGATGACCAACTTCAAAACGGTCAAAATATCCCTCAAGCGTTTGAAGGAAATGAAAGTTCAGCAAGAAGCTGGTCTTGACGCTTTGAGCAAAAAAGAGCAACTCATGTTTTCCCGCGAAATGGCCAAGCTTGAGCGCGACATGGGCGGCATTCAAGACATGACTGGTTTGCCGGATGCCATTTTCGTGATCGACGTCGGCTACCACAAAATTGCCATCTTGGAAGCTCGCAAATTGGGTATTCCATTGATCGGCGTGGTTGACTCCAACCACTCACCAGAAGGCATCGATTACATCATCCCGGGTAACGACGACTCTTCCAAAGCAGTTGCTTTGTATGCGCGCGGCATTGCAGATGCGATCATCGAAGGCCGTAACAACCGCTCCAACGAAGTCGTGAAAACTGCCAAGCCTGAAGGCGCGGACGAGTTCGTTGAAGTTGAAGAGGCGCCAGCGGCATAAACGCAAAGTCACTTTAGTTGGGCCCTCATACTTAGATCTAAGTCTAAGTTAGCCAAGCAGAAAAGAGGGGCACTGGTTGCCCTCTTTTTTTAACCAAATTTTTAAATATTGTGTAGGAGAAATACAAATGACCACCCCAACAATTGCCATCACCGCCAGCATGGTAGCCGCACTGCGCGCTAAGACTGATGCCCCAATGATGGAATGCAAAAAAGCCCTGACAGAAGCTGCAGGCGACATGGACAAAGCAGAAGAGTTGCTGCGCGTCAAACTCGGCAGCAAAGCCAGTAAGGCGTCTGACCGTATCACCGCTGAAGGTGTGGTGATGTGCAGTGTGAGCGGCAACACGGGCGCGATGCTTGAGGTGAACTGCGAAACCGACTTCGTGACCAAGAACGACAGTTTCTTGGGTTTGGCGCAAGCTGCAGCAGATTTGATTGCTAAGCACAACCCAGCCGATATTGGTGCTTTAGGCGCTTTGCCTTATAGTTTGGATGGCTTTGGCCCAACCTTGGAAGATGTGCGCAAAGGTTTGATCGGCAAGATCGGCGAAAACATGAGCTTCCGTCGTTTCAAGCATTCTGCCAGTGGCGCTAAATTGGCAACTTATTTGCACGGCACACGTATTGGCGTGGTCGTTGAGTTTGAAGGCGATGACACAGCCGCCAAAGACGTGGCTATGCACATTGCCGCCATGAAGCCAGTGTCATTGTCCAGCGCTGAAGTGCCTGCTGAATTGGTCGCTAAAGAGCGTTCAGTAGCGGCGGCCAAAGCGGCGGAAGATGCTGCTGTGGCAACAGCTGCAGGCAAACCGGTGCAGTCTGACGAAATCGTGGCAAAGCGTATCGAAGGCGGCGTGCAGAAGTTTTTGAAAGAAGTCTCCTTGTACGATCAAGTCTTTGTAAAAGCTGCGGACGGTAAGCAAACTGTGTCGGCTATGTTGAAAGAAAAAGCTACAACCATCAAGGGCTTCACCTTGTATGTTGTTGGCGAAGGCATTGAGAAGAAAGTTGACGACTTCGCAGCTGAAGTGGCAGCACAAGTGGCGGCTGCTTCAAAAGCTTAATTCGTTTTAGCCTCGCTTTTAAGCAACCCAACGCACATCACCCATCAACCTAAAGGAGTCGTCTATGTCTGAGCCAACGCCAGCGAACAATGCACCCGCTTACAAGCGGATTTTGTTGAAATTGTCTGGTGAGGCTTTGATGGGGGACGATGCCTTTGGTATCAACCGTGCCACCATTGTGCGTATGGTTGAAGAGATCGCCGAAGTCACCCGTATGGGCGTGGAGGTGGCGGTGGTGATTGGTGGCGGCAATATTTTCCGTGGTGTAGCTGGCGGCTCAGTCGGAATGGATCGGGCTACGGCAGACTATATGGGTATGCTCGCTACGGTGATGAACGCGCTTGCCTTGGGCGATACCATGAACAAAGCTGGTTTAACAGCTCGTGTGATGTCCGCCATCGCAATTGAGCAGGTTGTCGAGCCCTATATTCGTCCAAAAGCGCTGCAATACCTTGAAGAGGGTAAAGTGGTCATTTTTGCAGCAGGTACGGGCAATCCATTTTTCACAACTGACACAGCAGCCGCATTGCGTGGTGCCGAGATCGGTGCAGAAGTCGTACTCAAAGCAACCAAAGTGGATGGCGTTTATTCCGCTGACCCTAAAAAAGACCCAACTGCAACGCGTTATGAACGCTTAAGCTTTGACGAAGCCATGATGAAAAATCTTGGCATCATGGATGCTGCAGCGTTTGCCGTTTGTCGTGAACAAAAATTACCGATCAAAGTGTTTTCGATATTCAAGCTGGGTGCATTGAAACGTGTTGTGATGGGTGAAAATGAAGGCACCTTGGTTTACGCGTGAATGAGCGCGTAAAACTTTCGAAATAAATTGTCGGAATAATCTGTCGGAGATCATATGCCAATAACTCAAATCAAAACGCAAGCAGAAACGAAGATGGATCAATCCATCGCGGCGTTCAAAAACAACATCGGTAAAATCCGCACGGGTCGCGCTAGCCCAGCTTTGCTTGAAAGTGTTCAAGTGGATTATTACGGCAGCTTGACGCCGATTAGCCAGGTAGCTAATCTATCTATGATTGACTCACGCACGGTAGGTGTTCAGCCATGGGAAAAAGGCATGGGCGCTAAAATTGAAAAAGCGATTCGCGACAGCGATTTGGGGTTGAATCCTTCAAGCATGGGTGATCTGATTCGTGTGCCCATGCCAATGATGAGCGAGGAGCGCCGTAAAGAGATGACGAAACTGGTGCGCAACGAAGGTGAAAACTCCAAAATTGCGATTCGTAATCTACGCAGAGATGCCAATGAAAGCGTCAAAAAACTGGTGAAAGAAAAAGAAGCATCAGAAGACGATCAAAAACGCACTGAAGCTGAGATTCAAAAAGTCACCGATCGACATATCATCACGATTGATCAGCTGGTTGCTGCTAAAGAGCAAGAAATTATGGCGGTTTAGGCTTTTTTGCCATTCGCTCCATTTTTATCATCTCCCTAAATGGTTGCTGATCGGCATGTCCCCAATCACATTGCTATCGTTATGGATGGCAATGGTCGCTGGGCCAATCGCCGCTTTATGCCGCGCGTAGCCGGACACAAACAAGGCGTTGATGCTTTGCATGACTGTGTCAAGGCCTGCGCTGAGCGTGGTGTTAAAGTGCTCACCGTTTTTGCTTTTTCATCTGAAAATTGGGAACGCCCCGCGGACGAAGTCTCTGGTTTGATGGAATTGCTGGCGAAAGCACTGGCACGTGAAGTGGCACAACTGAGCAAAGATGGCATACAAATACACTTTATTGGTGAACGCGACAGTTTGTCTGATAGTTTAAAGCGGGGTTTTGAGCAGGCTGAAAATGCGACAGCACATAATTCGAGACTCATTTTTAACATTTGCTTTAATTACGGAGGCCGCTGGGATATTGCTCAAGCTGCTGCAAAATTAGCAGCAAAAGGCGTAGCTATCAATGCTCAAAACATGAATGTTGAAATGTCTTTGGCCCATGTCGCCGATCCGGATTTGGTTATTCGAACGGGTGGCGAACAGCGCTTGAGCAATTTTTTGCTATGGCAGGCTGCTTACTCTGAGCTTTATTTCACTGATAAATTGTGGCCAGATTTTGATGTAGCTGCTTTGGACGAGGCGATTGATGAATTTAACCAACGGGAGCGACGTTTTGGTAAAACGTCTGAGCAAATTCAGTCAAAAATTGCGATGCGACGGATCGACTCAACTGGTGATTAGCTTGTACCTAATTAATAAATATACAAAGGCGAAAAATGCTTAAACAACGCGTGATCACCGCCCTAATCATGTTGGCTATCGTACTACCGACATTATTTTTCGAAAGCCCATGGCCTTTTTGTGTACTAGCATTGGTTTTTATAGCGGCAGGTGCTTGGGAATGGGCTAAATTGAATGGCATGCAATCAGCAGGATCTATTTGTTTTGCTGCTATCTTTAGTATTTTGGCTGGGTTTGGCTGGTACTTAGGCTTGATAGAACGGCCATTGCCCATGGTTTGGATTTTGGCGAGCGGTTTTTGGGTGCTTGCCAGTGCATGGTTGCTTAAAACAGGTGTCGCCGGGTGGGCCCAGATTCCCGTGACTCTACGGCGAATTGGAGGCATGCTTGCATTGCTGTTGGCGTGGTTGGCTGTCTCACAAGCACGCGTTCAAGGCGTCAATTTCTTGATGTCTGTTTTAACGCTGGTTTGGGTGGCTGACAGCTTTGCCTATTTCGCTGGTAGAAGATGGGGTGGCAAACTTACCGCGAACAAGCTTGCACCCACAATCAGTCCTGGCAAAAGCTGGGAAGGTGTTTGGGGCGGTGCAGTTGGCGTATTTTTACTTTCTATCATTTGGGTATGGGCTGACAGTCATTGGCATAGCGAAGTGGCAAGCTTGTACTCTCGGTTGCAAGGTCAACATTTGGTTGTGATGATTATTGCGCTGTTGTTTTTAACGGCAATGAGTGTTGTCGGAGATTTGATTGAATCCTTGATCAAGCGCAGTGCAGGCGTGAAAGATTCGAGCGGCTTACTGCCAGGGCACGGCGGCATACTTGATCGTGTAGATGCGCTTTTGCCAACGCTTCCAATTGCCATGATGTTGGTTTCTTTGATGAATTGAAAATAGACGAAATGACTAAGCAACGCATAGCCATTCTTGGTTCAACAGGATCTATAGGAACCAACACCCTAGATGTCGTAGCAAGGCATTCAGATCAATTTGAAGTTTTTGCACTCACAGCATCAACACAAGTTGATCTTATGCTGGCTCAAATTGTTCAATTTAAGCCAAAAGTTGTGGTGATGGCAAGTGTTGAGCATGGCAAAGAATTAGCCCGATTGGTAAGACTAAATTCGTTGTTGGTTGAAGTATTATATGGTTCATTTGCTATAGAAAACATAGCTAAACACGAGTCTGTTGATATTGTCATGGCTGCTATTGTCGGCGCTGCTGGTTTGGCGCCTTGTTTAGCTGCGGCAGGTGCTGGGAAAAGGCTTTTGTTGGCCAACAAAGAAGCCCTGGTAGTAGGTGCAGAGTTGTTTTTAGACGCCGTTAAAACTGGCGGGGCGACGCTTCTTCCTATAGACAGCGAGCACTCTGCGATCTTTCAATGCTTGCCAAGTGACAGAAACACATGGGCAAGTAGTGTTGAAAAGATCATCTTGACAGCCTCGGGTGGGCCTTTTCGTACGCGCGATGTTACAAGCTTAAGCCAGGTCACACCAAATGAGGCCTGCTCACATCCTAATTGGGTGATGGGACGAAAAATCTCGGTTGATTCCGCAACCATGATGAACAAGGCGCTTGAAGTCATCGAGGCCAAATATCTGTTCAATGTTGAACTTAACCAAATTGAGGTTGTCATACATCCACAAAGTGTGATTCACTCTATGGTTCAATTTCGAGATGCATCCGTGCTTGCACAACTGGGTACACCCGACATGCGTGGCCCTATTGCATATGGCCTATCATGGCCAAATAGAATAGAAAATGGCGCTTCAGCAATTGATTTTAAAAATTTATCTGCAATGACTTTTGAGGCTGTCGACAGCAACAATCACCCCGAACGGTTTCCGGGTTTGGCCTTGGCATGGGATGTTCTCCGAGCGCCTGCTGGAACTACAGCTGTGCTGAATGCTGCTAACGAAGTTGCTGTCCAAGCATTCTTAGATGAGCGCATTAGATTTGACCAAATCCATGCTGTGAATGAATCAACGCTTTCCGCCGTTGCGCCTGCGAAGCCCTCGGGTTTGGAAGACTTGTTGGTGATTGATTTGCAATCTCGTGAAGCTGCGCTGGCACAAGTTAAACGTTTTGAGATGTAAATCATGATGACTGTATTGGCTTTTATTGTGGCATTGGCATTGTTAATCGCTGTTCACGAATACGGTCATTATCGGGTTGCCGTGGCTTGTGGTGTCAGGGTGCTGAAATTTTCAATTGGGTTCGGAAAAACGATTTTTAAGTGGCAGCCTAAAGGCTCGGATACTGAGTTCGTTATAGGGCTGCTGCCGTTGGGTGGTTTTGTCAAAATGCTGGATGAGCGCGAAGCGCCTGTGCCGATTGATCAAAGACATCTCGCTTTTAACACGCAGCCCTTGCGAAAGCGCGCCGCAATTGTGGCTGCTGGCCCTGTTGCCAACTTATTATTGGCGATTTTTTTGTACTCAGTTGTGAATTGGATGGGTGTTCAAGAGGCTAAAGCTATTCTTGCAAGTCCAACAGCAGGTTCAATTGCGCAGCGTGCTGGTTTAATCGGCGGTGAGCATGTATTGCAAGCGAGTTTTGTAGACGAGGAACTGCAGCAAATTCAGTCCATGGAGGATTTGCGATGGCTCGTTACACGCGGTGCATTGAATGGCGAAAATGTTCGACTGGCGGTTGCAAGCGCGGCTGGTGCGCCCACGCGGGATGTCATTCTCGATTTAGAGCAGCTGGATGTGAAAGAGGTCGATGCACAATTGTTTCAAAAAATTGGAATCACTGGGCCGTGGACAAAACCGATTCTAGGTGACATGCAGGAAGACAGCGCCGCCAAACGAGCGGGATTGCGAGCTGGTGATGTTGTTACAAAAGTGGATGATGTACTTGTGGTCGACGCGCAACAATTGCGACAGTTGATTAGAGGGTCTGTCGCCTTGAAAGACAAACAAACCACAGCTGTGACTAAGAATTGGACAGTTTCACGGGCTGACCAGGTCATCATTCTTCCCGTTACACCAGACATAAAAACCGACGGAAATCGCCAAATTGGAAGAATTGGTGCGTTTGTAGGTACTTTGCCAGAGATGACGACCGTGAGTTACGGCTTGTTTGAGGGGTTGCAAGCTGGCTTGGTTAAAACGTGGGATGTATCAATTTTGACGCTCAAAATGATGGGCAAAATGCTGATTGGAGAGGCTTCTCTCAAGAATTTAAGCGGCCCGTTAACAATTGCTGACTATGCTGGAAAATCTGCTAGTTTGGGGGTAACGCCGTATCTTATTTTTTTGGCGCTCATTAGCGTTAGTCTAGGCGTATTGAATTTGTTACCGCTGCCTGTGCTGGATGGCGGCCATCTGATGTATTATCTCTGGGAAGGCGTGACGGGAAAGGCAGTTTCTGAACTGTGGACTGAGCGTTTGCAGCGAGGCGGCGTAGCCTTGCTTTTTAGCATGATGTTCATAGCGCTTTACAACGATGTGACAAGACTATTTGCAATTCAATGAAACAATCAAACAAACCAAAGATCAATAACCTGCTGGTTAAAGTGGCTCATAAGATGGTAGCTCAAAACGGTGTGCGAAACGCTGCCTTCTTGGCTGTATCACTTTTGGCCTCAACTGTTACCTGGGCAGTGACGCCCTTTGCAGTTAAAGATATTCGTGTAGAAGGTTTGCAGCGCGTGGAGCCTGGAACGGTATTTGCCACGTTGCCTTTCCGCATTGGCGATACTTACGACGACGAAAAGGGTTCTGTTGCTATTCGTTCCCTGTTCGCTCTTGGTGTTTTCAAAGATGTACGCGTTGAAGTCAATGGCGATGTGCTGGTGCTTATTGTTGAAGAGCGCCCGACTGTTGCCGGCATTGAGTTCTCTGGCACCAAAGAATTCGACAAAGAGGCACTAACCAGAGCCATGCGTGAAATTGGCTTGACTGATGGACGCCCCTTTGACAAGGCTTTGTTGGATAAGGCTGAGCAGGAGTTGAAGCGCCAGTATTTGACGCGCAGCTTGTATGCTGCAGAAATTGTGACAACCGTGACCCCGATTGAAAGAAACCGCGTCAACCTGACATTCAGCGTGGTTGAGGGCGATGTCGCCAAAATCAAAGAAATTCGCATCACGGGTAATAAAGCTTTCAGTGAATCAACGTTGCGCGGGTTATTCGATTTAGATACGGGTGGCATTTTGAGCTGGTACACCAAAAGCGACCGTTACACCCGTTCTAAATTGAATGCAGATATTGAAACCATGCGTTCCTATTATTTGGCGCGTGGATATTTAGAATTCAAAGTGGAATCCACGCAAGTGTCTATTTCTACTGACAAAAAAGATATTGCTATTGCGCTGGAAGTTTTTGAAGGAGAGCGCTTTACGGTGTCTGATGTCAAACTTGCAGGTAGTTTTTTAGGAAAAGATGACAAATTCAAGTCCTTGGTGACAGTGTCTGCTGGTCAGGAATACAGCGCTGACAAAATTGCTGAGACTAACAAGGCGATGGTCAATTACTTTGGCGATTTTGGATTTGCGTTTGCCCGTGTTGTTGTGAAGCCAGAGATTGACCGTACCAAAAATCAAGTTGCATTGACTTTGACGGCCGAGCCTGGACAACGCGCTTATGTCAGACGCATTAACATTTCTGGCAACAACAGAACCAGGGACGAGGTAATACGACGAGAGCTTCGGCAGTTTGAATCTTCTTGGTACGATGGAGAAAAACTCAGAACTTCAAGAGATCGTGTGGATCGATTGGGATTTTTTAAAGATGTTCAATTTGACACCCAAGAAATACCCAATGCGCCCGATCAAGTAGATATAAATATCATTGTTGCCGAAAAACCTACCGGCAACATTAACTTTGGGGCCGGGTATTCTACGTCAGACAAATTGACGTTCCAGTTCGGTGTTAAGCAAGAAAACATTTTTGGTAGCGGTAATTATTTAGGTGTAGATGTCAATACCAGCAAGTTGAACCGTTCCTTGAGCGTTACGACTGTGGATCCCTACTTCACAGAGGATGGTATTTCTCGCATATACGATGCTTACTATCGAACGACAACGCCTGCTAGTGCAACTGAAGGCGATTACAAAGTTATAACCACTGGTCTGAGTGTCAAATTTGGCGTTCCAATAAGTCCCGTTGATACCATATATTTAGGCGCTGGTGCCGAGCAGAATAAAATTGTCTCGGGTAACAATTTGCCCGCAGCCTATCTCGACTATGCGACCCAATTTGGTTACAGCAGCTATGCCTTACCGTTAACATTAGGTTGGTCACGAGATGACAGAGACAGCGCTTTGACACCCAACTCAGGTAAGCTACAACGCTTGGCTGCTGAATGGAGCCCCACAGGCGATGTGAACTATATCAAAGCGACTGCACAATACCAGCAATACATTCCATTAAGTAAACAGTTTACGCTTGCATTCAACGGTGAGTTGAATTGGGGTAAAGGCTTGCAGGGCAAGCCATTCCCGGTGTTTAAAAACTCATACTCTGGTGGTTTAGGTTCGGTGCGTGGTTTTGAAGCCTCTTCTTTGGGGCCTATTGATGAAGTTACTAAAACTGCTATCGGCGGGTCTAAGAAAATCACGTTTAATACTGAATTTATTACACCTTTCCCCGGTGCAGGTAACGATAAAAGTTTGCGTTTATACGCTTTCTTTGATGCGGGCAATGTGTATGGCTACAACGACCCCATTTTATTGAGCGAGATACGCACCTCTGTCGGCATAGGTCTAAGCTGGATATCGCCAATCGGCCCTTTGCGACTCGCTTATGCAAAACCCATCAAAACTTTGGCTGGGGATAAAATACAAAAAGTACAATTTCAAATCGGAACAGCTTTCTAATGAAAATCAATCTCAAACAATCACGCAATCAATGTCTAGTTATTTTTGCTATGGGTTTGGCTGGCTTGGCTACATCAGTTTCAGCTCAAGAATCCAAAATTGGGTTCATCAATACAGATCGTATTTTCCGTGATGCAAATTCTGCAAAAACTGCTCAAGCAAAGTTAGAGCAAGAGTTTATGAAGCGCGAGAAGGAGCTGAATGATCAGGGCGCACAGATTAAGGCAGCTGCTGATAAGCTCGAGAAGGATGCGCCGACATTGTCCGAAACACAGCGCAATTCGCGTCAAAAGCAGCTAACGGATCAAGACAGGGACTTTCAGCGCAAGCGTCGTGAGTTTCAAGAAGATTTGAATGTTCGAAAAAATGAAGAGCTTCAAATCGTCCTGGAACGTGCCAACAAAGTGGTGAAACAAGTTGCTGAAACCGAGAAGTACGATTATGTTTTGCAGGAAGCGGTTTACGTCAATCCGAAGCACGATATCACGGAAAAAGTGCTTAAAGTGTTGAATGCTACGAAGTAAACAGCAGTCATCTCGGTTTTTGGTTAGCGTGTGGCCATTTCTTTACATCAAATCATTGAAGCTCTAGGCGGGAGTCTCCATGGAGATGCCAACCAGCAGATCACTGGATTAGCCTCACTCAAGCTAGCTGGACCTTCTGAGATCAGCTTCGTCAGCAACGTTAAATACGAGCAGGAGCTTGCTGGATCAAAAGCTGGTTGTGTCATCGTCAGTCCACATCTTGCGGTTATTGCCGAGACGCGAGGTGCTTGCATAGTCGCTGACCAACCGTATGTCTACTTTGCGCTGTTGACACAGTTTTGGAAGCAACAGCATTCGCCAATAAGTACGGGTTCTGTACATCCTAGTGCGATAGTCGATACGACCGCAACCGTTGATAAAACAGCAGTGATAGGCGCCTTGTGCATTGTCGAAGCTGGTGCCAGCATCGGCGCAAATACGGTACTCAAATCACGAGTTACGGTAGGTGAGGGCTGCAAGGTTGGCAACGATTGCATCTTGCATTCAGGTGTCGTCATTGGTGCAGATGGTTTTGGATTTGCACCTCAAAAATCAATGCAAGGGCTAACTTGGGTAAAGATTGAGCAATTAGGCACTGTAAAAATTGGCAACGAAGTTGAAATCGGTGCGAATACATGTATCGACCGTGGCGCTTTACATGACACGGTGATTGAAGATGGCGTGAAGCTTGATAACTTGATTCAAATCGGTCATAACGTTCGCATTGGTCAGCACACCGTAATTGCGGCGGCGACAGCGGTCGCTGGCAGCACAGAAATTGGTGCATATTGTGTGGTTGGTGGTTGCGTGAGCATTGCTGGCCATTTATCGATTGCACCGCATACTGAAATATCCGGCGCTTCAGTGGTGACGCACTCGATTCACAAGGCTGGCACTTACACGGGCTTGTTTCCGCTGGACGACAACGCTTCCTGGGCTAAAAATGCAGCGGCTTTGAAGCAATTGTCCAGCTTGCGCGATAGACTACGCTTGTTAGAGAAGAATAAACAATAAAGAAAGAAAAAATTACCATGATGGATATTTACCGTATTCTTAAGCAACTGCCGCACCGCTACCCCTTTGTGTTGGTTGACAGAGTCACTGAGCTTGAAAAAGGCAAATACATCAAAGGTTATAAAAACGTTTCTATCAACGAGCCGTATTTCGTCGGTCATTTTCCGCATCGTCCTGTGATGCCAGGCGTTCTGATTGTGGAGGCGTTGGCGCAAACCGCTGCTTTGTTGGGCTTTGACACTCTGGGAGTTACGCCCGATGACAAAACCATGTTTTACTTCGCTGGGATTGACGGCGTTCGTTTCAAGAAGCCTGTTGCACCAGGTGACCAACTTTGGCTAGAAATGCATGTAGAACGCGTTCGCTCAGGCATGTGGAAGTTCAAAGGCCAAGCTACTGTTGATGGCGAAGTTGTCACTGAAGCCACCATCATGTGCACCATTCGTATGTTGGGTGAAGATGACTGATGCTACCCTTGATTCACGCAACAGCCTTAGTTGACCCCAAAGCGCAGCTAGACAGCAGCGTTGAAATCGGCCCCTACAGCCTAATTGGCCCTCACGTGCGCATCGGTGCGAACACGCGGGTGGGCGCTCACTGCGTCATTGAAGGCCACACTTCTATTGGAAAAAACAACCAAATTTTCCAGTTCAACTCGATAGGCGCTATCCCACAAGACAAAAAATACGCGGGTGAGCCCTGCGAGTTGCACATTGGCGACCGCAACACCATCCGCGAGTTTTGCACTTTAAACATCGGCAGCCCCGGCGACGCGGGCGTGACGCGGGTGGGTGATGACAACTGGATCATGGCCTACGTCCACATTGCACACGATTGCATGGTGGGTAACAAGACGATTTTGGCGAACAACACCACCTTGGGTGGCCATGTGCATTTGGCCGACTGGGTCATTGTCGGTGGGCTGACCGGCATTCACCAGTTCGTCAAAATCGGCGCACATGCGATGGTGGGTTTCTCCAGCGCAGTCACGCAAGATGTGCCGCCATTCATGATGGCTGATGGCAATCCACTGGCTGTGCGCGGCTTCAACGCAGAAGGGCTGCGCCGTCGCCAGTTCAGTGAAGAGCGCATTTCCGCTGTCAAGCAAATGCACAAACTGCTGTACCGCACGGGTAAAACACTGGCGCAAGCCACAAGTGAGATTACCGAACTTGCGCAAAGCATGCCTCAAGCTGCAGCCGACGTGGCTTTGATGAGCCAATTTTTAGCACAAAGCACGCGTGGCATTGCAAGGTGAATGCAGTATCCCCCCAGTTTTCACTCGTAGCTGGCGAAGCCTCCGGCGACTTATTAGCAGGTTTGCTCCTAGACGGCATGCAGCAGCGCTGGCCGCAGATGCAAGCCAGCGGCATCGGCGGTGCTCGTATGTTGGAGCGCGGTTTCAAAGCTTGGTGGTCTAGCGATAAATTGTCCGTTTTTGGCTATGTAGACGCTTTGCTTCACTACCGCGAGATTTTAGGCATCCGCAATCAGCTCGAAGCCAAACTCTTAGCCAACCCGCCAGATGTGTTTATCGGTGTCGATGCCCCTGATTTCAACCTCGACTTAGAAGCGGCGTTGCGTCAAACCGGCATCAAAACCGTGCATTTTGTCTGCCCGTCGATCTGGGCATGGCGTCCTAAACGGGTTGAAAAGCTCAAAAAAAGCTGCGACCACGTGCTGTGCGTTTTCCCATTTGAGCCTGAATTGCTGGCCAAACACGGCATTCCTGCGACCTTTGTCGGGCATCCACTCGCATCCGTCATACCGATGCAGCCTGACAAAGCCAAAGCACGTGAGCAGCTAGGATTGAGCTTAGAAGACAAAGTCGTCGCCGTTTTGCCGGGCAGTCGTCTGGCTGAAATTAAGCATCTTGCGCCACGGTATTTTAAGGCTGTAGCCGGCGTATTTGTTGCCTATCCAGCTATTAAATTCATAGTACCTTCTATCCCTAAACACATTCCTTTGCTGCAGCAAATAGCCAAAGACTGCGGTGTAGAGAATCAGGTTCAAATCATATCCGGCAAGTCGCACCTTGCATTAGAAGCCTGCGATGTGACCCTGATCACCAGTGGCACAGCCACCCTTGAAGCCGCTTTGTACAAGCGCCCCATGGTGATTGGTTACGCGTTGAATTGGCTCAGCTACGAGATCATGAAACGCAAAAAACTGCAGCCTTGGGTGGGTTTGCCAAATATTTTGAGTGGTAAATTTGTTGTGCCAGAGCTGATTCAAGATGCCGCTACGCCAGAGGCTTTGGCAGCAGCAACCTTGGCTTGGTTCGATTCACCTGAAAAAGTGGCTGATTTAGAGCGACAATTCACCACCTTGCACACCCAATTGCTCCGAAACACCTCAGAATTAGCCGCCGATGCCATCGCCCAAGTCCTCAACACAACCGCTAAAACCGCCAAAGCCGGTTAAAAAACCAGCTGCAAAGTCAGCTGCGCCAGCTAAAACGGCTAAAAAAACAGCTAAAAGCTCGCCAAAAAAATCGTCAAAAAGCCTCTCTAAAACGCTGAAAACGCTAATCAAAGCCGAGCAAGTCGCTTTAAGTTGGGATGCCCCAGGTTTGATGGCGGGTGTGGACGAAGCGGGTCGTGGCCCCTTGGCTGGCCCAGTCGTCGCCGCCGCCGTGATTTTGGACGACTTGAACCCTATCAAAGGCTTGGCAGATTCCAAAACTTTGACGGCGGCACGCCGCGAAAAGCTCTACGACGAAATCCGCGCCAAGGCGCTGTGCTGTTCGGTCGCCGAAGCCAGCGTGGCTGAAATTGACGAGCTCAACATCTTGCAAGCCACCATGCTGGCCATGCGCCGTGCGGTGGAGGGTTTGCGCCTCAAACCCGTCAAAGTACTGGTCGATGGCAACCGCATCCCGACATTGGACGTGCTGGCAGAGGCGATTGTCAAGGGCGACAGCAAAGTTCAAGCGATATCCGCCGCCTCCATCTTGGCCAAAGTAACGCGTGACCGCTGGTGCGCCGAGCTGCATGACAAATTTCCGCAATACGGCTTTGACCAACACAAAGGCTACGGTACAGCCCAGCATCTGGCTGCGTTGAACGAATTTGGCGCTTGTCCAGAGCACCGTCGTACTTTTGCACCCGTTACGGCGGTCTTGAATCGCTAAAACGTTAAAAAGCGCCAAAAATTGAACAAAAACAATGACTTCGCCTGAAACCAAAGACAACACCATTCATATCACGTCACGCGATAACCCGCTGCTTAAAGAGCTGCGCAAACTCAGTTCTGAGCCTACGGCGTATCGCAAAACAGGTCGTGTCTGGCTGGAGGGCGACCATTTGTGCAGCGCAGCGATCACCCGAGGCATCAAACCGTCAATTGCGGTATTTTCAGAGTCTTTTATGCCTCTAGCCGGCGTATTTACTGCCTCAGTAGCTATTAAAAATATAGTAAATAATAACTATAAAACAGTCGTTATTTCAGACAAACTCTGGCAAGATATCAGCGGCTTAGAGTCCCCCGCCAAGATGGGCTTTGTGGTGGATTTGCCTGGTGAAGTGCAAATTATCCCAGATGTAGCCACCGTCATTTTGGATCGCGTGCAAGACGCTGGCAACGTTGGCTCCATCCTGCGCAGTGCGGCAGCGTTTGGG
>JAYSZH010000235.1:0-2502 GCA_043738155.1 Polaromonas sp.
CATTGACCGCCTCAAAGCGCTGGAGACCGAGGTGATTGAGGCCGCCAAAGCCGATCCGACACAGCTGGCCAGATACAAAGACATTGTCGAACGGCGTAAAAAGCTTGAAGCGTCGCTCCTACCTGCGATGTGAAAAATCAGCCAAAAGACGGCTAAAAAGCTTGTAAATTCAAGCCCTTGCAAGTTTTTGCAACGAAGCTCTTGGCTGAATTTGGTATAATCCAATTTTAGGCAAGAGCGACAGCAACACCTCCGGACATAGGCCACCAGTGAATTGACTCACACGCGCCACCACCGCAAGGATTGCATTCCAAATGTTCGCCCTACATCTTGCCCTTGAACGTGTCAAGCGTTCAAAAAGCGTTCAAATTCCCGCCACCCTTGCCTTTATATCGTTTTATCCCGTTTTTTCTGAATTTTTAGCTTTTATTTGTTATTGACTTATTGTCGTCTTGCGTATTGTTGTTTGTCCAATTGAGGTCTCAAATCATGCCTGCAAAAAAACCAGTAACCAAACCTGTAAGTGCTGCTAAACCAGCTGTTAAACCAGTGACTAAGCCAGCTGCAAAAAAATCAGTGAAAGCGGTTACTAAACCTGCCCCGAAAGTGAAACCTGTGCCTGCATCGAAAAGTAAAGTTACCGCTGAAACTCCCGTCCTGAAACGCGCACCTAAACCCGGTGAAAAAGTTACCAAAATTGCTAAAACTGCTGAAAAAACGGTTGAAGCTAAAGTTGTAGCTAAACCAGCGGCAAAAGTGGTAGAAAAAGAAGTTAAAAAAGGCGCTAAACGTGGGCCGAAGCCAAAGGGCTCGATTGCGCCACCGGGCGATGCGGATTTATCGGACATTGAAGATGATTTGGTCGGAGAGCCTGTCGTCGTCACCTTGAATGCCAACGGCGAAAAAATCAAACCTTTGCGGATGAAAATCAGCAAGGCGAAAGAACGCGCGCTGATCAAAGAATTCGGTTTGGACGACACCGTGTTGTCGGAAGAGGACTTGGCGATCCGCCGTACGCGCCTCAAAGCGCTGATCAAGCTGGGTAAAACCCGTGGCTATTTGACGCACGGCGAGATTTCTGACCACTTACCCGATAAGCTGGTGGACGCTGAAACCTTGGCCGTGGTGATTGGCATGCTCAAAGACATGGGCGTGTCTGTGTTTGAGCAGACGCCTGACGTGGATGCGATTTTAAATTCTGGCGAAACCGTGGCTTCTGACGAAGAAGCCGAAGAAGCCGCTGAAGCTGCTGTGGCCACTGTTGACAGCGAGTTTGGCCGAACCACTGACCCCGTGCGTATGTACATGCGCGAGATGGGCACGGTTGAACTGTTGACGCGTGAAGGCGAAATTGAGATCGCCAAACGCATTGAAGGCGGCTTGATGCGCATGATGGAAGCCATCAGCGAGAGCCCGGCGACGATTGCCGAAATCTTCGCGATGATGGAAGAAATCAACCAGCCCAATACCAAAGTCATCATTTCTTCTGTGGTGGATGGTTTTTCCAACATCAACGAAGCGGACGACTATGTGGCGGAAGAAGACTTTGACGAGTTTGACGAAGCCGATGATGACGATGGCAAAGGCGGCTCAAAAGCTTTGACGCGCAAATTGGAGGAGCTCAAAGTCGAAGCGATGCGCCGCTTCGAGATCATTCGCGATTACTTTGAAAAAGTACACAAGGTATATGACAAAGAAGGCTACGGCACGCCGGCCTACATGAAGGCGCAAGCGCTGTTGTCTGAGGAGTTGATGAAAATTCGCTTCACCGCCAAGACGATTGAAAAACTGTGCGATTTACTGCGTGCCCAAGTGGAAGATGTGCGCAAAAAAGAGCGCGAATTGCGCCGCATCATTGTGGACAAATGCGGCTACCCGCAAGCGACCTTCATTGCCGAATTCAGCGGCCGTGACAAAAACAACAAGCCTGCACCCTCGCATTTGCTGGATTTGAAATGGATTGAAAAGCAAGCAGCTGCCGGCAAGCCGTGGAGCGTGGTCATGGCGCGAAATATCCCGCCTGTGCAAGACATCCAGCAAAAACTGGCAGACCTGCAAGCGCGCGTTGTTGTACCGATTGACCACCTCAAAGACATCAACAAACGCATGAACGAAGGCGAGCGTGGCTCGCGTGCGGCGAAGAAAGAAATGATCGAGGCCAATTTGCGCTTGGTGATTTCGATTGCGAAGAAATACACCAACCGTGGTTTGCAATTCTTGGATTTGATTCAAGAGGGCAACATCGGCTTGATGAAGGCCGTGGACAAGTTTGAATACCGCCGTGGCTACAAATTCTCAACTTACGCGACCTGGTGGATTCGTCAGGCGATCACCCGCTCTATTGCCGACCAAGCGCGCACGATTCGTATCCCTGTTCACATGATTGAAACCATCAACAAGATGAACCGCTTGAGCCGTCAGCATTTGCAAGAGTTTGGTTTTGAGCCAGATGCAGGCATGTTGGCAGAGCGCATGGAGATTCCAGAAGACAAGATTCGCAAG
>JAYSZH010000236.1:0-6202 GCA_043738155.1 Polaromonas sp.
AACGCCTTACAAACCGCGTCATTCATTTCCATATACGGCCCGCCAATCAAGTCAACGCAGTAGGGCACAGCGGCAAAAATCCCCGCCACCACCTGCGAACCATCGGCGTTTTTCAGCCCTTCCAGCGTCTCAGCAATCGCTTTGGGCTGCCCGGGCAGGTTGATGATGAGGCTGTTCCCGCGAATCACAGCCACCTGCCGCGACAAAATCGCCGTCGGCACAAATTTCAGGCTGATCTGCCGCATCTGCTCCCCAAACCCCGGCATCTCCTTGTCCGCCACCGCCAGCGTCGCCTCCGGTGTCACGTCCCGCAGGGCAGGCCCCGTGCCACCTGTGGTCAGCACCAGCGAGCAACCCAAATCCACGAGTTCCACCAGAGTCGCACTGATTTTTGCTGTTTCATCCGGAATCAGCCGTGGTTCAAACGTGATCGTGTTTTGCAGCGCCGCCGTTAGCCACTCTTTCAGGGCCGGCAAGCCTTTGTCCTCATACACCCCGGTAGAAGCGCGGTCGCTGATGGAAACGATGCCGATTTTGATGGGGTCGTGTGGGTTGTCTGTGGCAGATGTGGTTGCTATCATTTTAGGATTGATTTTTAGGTGTTATATTGGCATCTAGACGTTGTATTTATTTCCTTGAGTGCTATGAAATAAATAGCAAAAATGGACTAAAACAGACCTATTTCAGGCGCGTCATCCGCTCTGTCCTCATGTTCCAACCTCTCCCGCACCAGCAAGAAAATCTCCCGATACGCCCGCCCTTGGCGGTGCGGCGTGCCGGCGGGGGCTTTGACCATGGCTTCTTGGTCTTTGCGGGCTTGGCGGATGAGGGCGCGGAGTTGTTGGGTATCGGTTTCTGGCTTGATGCCTATCCAGCGCTGGAAGGCGTCGTCGTTGGTGATCAGGTCGTCGCGCCACTTTTCTGCGACGTGCAGGGCCATTTTGTCGGCGGCGGAGCCTGTGGTTTTGTTGACGATGGCTGCTTTGGCGGCCTCAATCATCTCAGGTTCCAGTTTGCGCATCAGTTTGCCTACAAACTGCATCTGGCGGCGGCGGCCTTCAAAGTTGGTGATGCGGCGGGTCTCGGCCAAGGCGTCCAGTAGTTTTTCGCCCAAACCGATGGCTTCCAACTGCTCGGCGCTCAAGATCAGCAGGCTTTCGCCCAGCGCTTGCAGCTCGTCGCTCTCCCTTTTGTCATCGGTGCGGCTGGTTTCGTGCCGGCCTTTCATCTCGCGTTTGAGTTCTAGGTCAACCGCGCTGTCTTCCGCGACAAAATGCCCGTTGACGTAATAACCTTTTTTGAATTTGCCTGCCATGATTGCGTTTTTCTGTGATGTCGGAGTAAGCAAGTATCATAAGCGCTTGGGTAAGTGATTACCATGAACAAACCAATGAAAAACACCGCTTTGAAGACACCTAAAACTGCTAAATCTGACGCAAAAACCTCTGGTTTTGCCTATTCCCGCCCATTTTTCGAAGATTTGGTAGACAGCGCCATCGCCCATGCCAAGAAAATTGGTGCGACCGATGCGGGCGCAGATGCTTCTGAGGGCTGTGGATTGAGCGTTTCGGTACGCAAGGGCGAGCTGGAAAATGTAGAGCGCAACCGCGACAAATCACTGGGTGTGACGGTGTATGTGGGGCAGCGGCGCGGTAACGCCAGCACGTCTGATTTCTCCAAAGCCGCGATCGAGCGCACGGTGCAGGCCGCGTTTGACATTGCCCGTTTCACGGCGGAAGACCCGTTTGCAGCGCTGCCGGACGAAGCCGATATTGCCACCGAAGCTGAAATCGCCGCCATCAATTTAGACCTCTTTCACCCCTGGGCGGTGACGAGTGAGCAAGCCGCTGCGCTGGCGCTGGAGTGCGAGGCCGCGGCGCTGAACACCAGCAAAAGATTCATCACCAACAGCGAAGGCGCGGGTGTCTCCGCCCAGCAAAGCCACTTTTTCAGCGCGCACACGCATGGGTTCAGAGGCGGCTATGCCAGCTCGCGGCAGTCGATGTCGGTATCGCCGATTGCAGGGCGTGGGGACGACATGCAGCGCGATGGTTGGTACAGCACGGCACGCAATGTTGACGATTTGGCATCTGCCCAAGCCATTGGCCGTTACGCTGCGCAGCGTGCTTTGAGCCGCCTGAAGTCCCGCAAAATCCCGACGACGGAATGCCCGGTCTTGTTTGAATCGCCCGTCGCTGGCGGTTTACTGGGCGGTTTGGTCAACGCCATCAGCGGCGGGGCTTTGTACCGCAAAAGCTCGTTTTTGCTCGATTCCTTGGGCAAGCAGGTTTTGCCCAAGCACATCAATGTGATGGAAGATCCGTTTGTGCTGCGCGGCAATGGCAGCTCACCGTTTGACGATGAAGGCGTGCGTGTCAAAGCGCGGCAAGTCATCAAGTCTGGCGTGGTGGAAGGCTACTTTTTGGGCAGCTACAGCGCCCGCAAACTGGGCATGAAAACGACGGGCAACGCTGGTGGCTCGCACAATTTGACGATGACATCAACCCGTACCCAAGCGAGTGACGATTTGGACGAGATGCTGCGCAAGCTCGGCACCGGTTTGTTCGTCACCGAAATGATGGGCTCAGGCGTGAATGGCGTGACGGGCGACTACTCACGCGGAGCAAGTGGTTTTTGGGTGGAGAAGGGCGTGATTGCTTTCCCTGTGCATGAAATCACCATCGCTGGCAATTTCAAAACCATGCTGAAGGGCATTGAAGCTGTGGGTGCGGATACGTATGTGTCCGGTTCTAAAACCATGGGCTCGGTGTTGTTGAACAGGATGAAGGTTGCAGGGAGCTAATTAGCTATTTCTTGCATGCATTGCTGAGCTATTCAACTCTTTGTAAGTTTGTGTGTATGCTTACATAATATACTATGCGGTCTGTATAAATACCTAGAGTTCGCATATGTTTTCTAAACCCCTTCAAACGATAATTTCTGTTTTTCTTCTGTCCATATTATCAATCACGTGTGCCCAGGCACAGGTTAAAGTGCCATCTTCAGCATCTTCCGAAAACACAGTCGTGTTACATCCTTGGGTGGTGCCACCCCCTAACATGACTTCCGAGGCGTATTTCACCAACCTTGTGGATGGCGCAAAAATAGAAACACCGTTCCGAGCGACTTTTGGGCTGGGAGGAGGCTGGGGCTTGGCACCCATCACCTCGCCTGCTAGCGGCAAAAGCGGGCATCACCACCTTTTAGTGAACCGTGATCTGCCGCTGGACTTTGGCAAAGCTTTACCCTTCAATGATCAATACATTCACTTCGGCAAGGGGCAGATGGAAACCGTGTTGATGCTGGAACCAGGCAGCTACACATTGCGACTGCTACTGGCGGATGACAAACATATCCCACGTTTTGTTTATAGCAAGCCGCTGAAGGTGGTGGTAACACGCAAGAACAAGGACATTGATCCCAAGAGCTTGATTGCCAATACCGTCAGTCTCTTGAATATAGTGCCAGACGCGAAACTCAAACCACCGTTTCGCGTGCAATTTCATGCCTCTGGGCTGAGCGCAGCGCATCTGAGTCAAAAAGCAAAAGATACGGGTCATTTTCGATTGACCATGACTTCGCCAAGGGGTGGCAAGCCTGAGATATTAGATTTCGTCAATGGACAAACGGAAACTTGGCTTGCGCCACCTTCGGGGTCCTATAGTATGAAGTTGGACTTTGTGGACAACACCATGCCGGATAAAACGATGGCGGCCACGGGGTACGTGCCGATTCGGGTGGAATAGCTCGGCCAGAAACTGAGATCAAATATTCTTAAATGTACAATCGTTACATTTAAGAATGATTGACCATTCTTTCTAAACAGCTGACTCACGGCTACAAGCCGCCCTATGACAAAAAGATTCCCATCAACAACTCCAGTGGCTGGGGCTTGGGTGTTATTCCATCAATAGGTTGGGACTTCAATGACCAGTTTGCGGCGCAGCTGAACGTGTTGGGTTCAGCTGGCTTGATGGTGCAGATGAATGCGACTGTGAAGTAATTTAGCCTGCCAGAGCAGCCTTCACCGCTGTAGAGACTTGCCCCATCTCAGCCTTGCCAGCCAATTGCGCCTTAGCCGCGCCCATGACTTTGCCCATGTCCCCAGGTCCTGAGGCTCCTAACGTTGCGACGATTGCTTTCACGGCTGCCAGCACTTCATCAGACGTCATACGCACAGGCAAGTAGCCTTGCAACACAGTGATTTCTGCAGCTTCTTTGTCCGCCATGTCTTTTCGATCAGCTTTGGTGAAGGCGTCAATGCTGTCTTTGCGCTGTTTGATCATTTTGTCGATGATACTGACCACCATGGCGTCGTCTAAAACGACGCGCTCGTCCACTTCTTTTTGTTTGCATGCAGACAAGAGCAGGCGAATCGTACCCAAGCGCTCAGCGTCTTTGGCGCGCATGGCGGTTTTCATGTCTTCGGTGATTTGGTCTTTGAGTAGCATTTTGTTTATCCTTTTAGTTGTCTATAAAGTAAAAAAGCCCGCAGACAAAATCTTGCGGGCTTAATATGTAAGAAGAGTTGCTGTGAAGCAAATACTATTTAGTACATCTTCTTAGGCAACTGCATCGCGCGAATACGCTTGTAGTTGCGCTTGACAGCAGCAGATTTTTTACGTTTGCGCTCAGTTGTTGGCTTCTCGTAAAACTCACGAGCGCGCAGGTCAGTCAATAAACCCAGTTTCTCAATCTGGCGCTTGAAGCGACGCAGTGCAACATCAAACGGCTCATTCTCTTTTAAACGAATAGTGGTCATGAAATAATAATTTCCGAAAAATAATTGCGCTGGGAAGATCGTGGCCCCGCGCGGGGTATTTGTAGCTGCACAGAACAATGGCTCATGGGTGCAGCAGTCAAGCCTAGGATTATACCCAATTTTTAGGCAACTATCAGCGTACGAGCCGGATCGATGCCTAAACCGCAGTCTGACACTAGTCCAAAACTGAATTTGGGGTACATTTTGTGTATGAACGCTGTAAAAACAATCGCCCAAAAAACCCTTAAACCGCTCACCAAATCTGAGATTTTCTCTTACATTTTCGCCGCAGTCACCCTGTTTGTAGTCGTTAAATTTGGCCTGTTGGTGGCTTTGTACGCAGGTTTGCTGGTGTATTCTTTGGTGCAATTGCTCGCACCGGCCATTGAAAAGCGCTACAGCAGCAAAACTTCGCGCACGATTGCCGTGGTTTTGCTCTCAATGGTGATTATTTTGGCGATCAGCGCTGGGCTGTGGGTTGCGGTGGTGTTTTTGCGCAGTGATGCGAGCAACCTTCAGCATTTGCTGCAAAAGCTGGCGGACATGATTGAAGCTTCGCGCAGCCAGTTGCCCCAGTGGGTGAGCACCTATTTACCCGACGGTGTGGACGCTCTGCGCCAGTGGATGACCGATTGGTTGCGCGAGCATGCCGGCGAAGCGAAAGGCCTAGGCCAGCAAGCGGGGCACATCGTGGTGCAGCTTATTTTGGGCATGATTATTGGCAGCATGGTGGCCTTGAATGATGCGACCAATGACGTAACGAATGACTCCAAAAGCACCGACCAAAAACCTCAAAACCACCCGCTGGCTGATGCCTTGACCGACCGCGTGGCTAATATGGGCTTGATGTTTCGCAAAATCGTGTTTGCTCAGGTGTATATCTCGTCGATCAACACTGTGTTTACAGCTATCTATCTGCTGGTCGTGCTGCCGCTGCTGGGCGTGCATTTGCCACTGACAAAAAGCATGATCGCCATCACCTTTCTGGCGGGGTTAATACCCGTAGTGGGCAATATTGTGTCGAATACTGTCATCGTCATCGTGGCGCTGTCCCACTCGTTGCCCATCGCCGTTGGTTCACTGTTTTTTATGGTCGTGATACACAAGCTGGAATACTTTTTGAACGCCCGCATCATCGGTAGCCAGATCAATGCCAAATCTTGGGAAATGCTGACCGCTATTTTGGTGATGGAAACGCTGTTTGGCCTGCCTGGTGTGGTGGCTGCGCCCGTGTTTTATGCGTATATCAAGAAGGAATTGATGGATCGGCAGCTGGTGTAACGAGTTTGGTTTTTAAGCCTTGAGCGCATGCAAAGGCGCTGGCCCACGCCCATTGGAAGTTATAGCCACCCAGCCAGCCAGTCACATCTAGTACTTCGCCAATGAAATACAACCCAGGCTGCTTGGACTCCATGGTTTGCGACGACACATCACGCGTAT
>JAYSZH010000237.1:0-17506 GCA_043738155.1 Polaromonas sp.
CGACCAATCACCGGGTCCAGCTTGCCCATGCGAGCCCGCTCGGTCAGGTCAACACAGTATTTTTTGAGTGATTCACGCTGGTCTTCGGCATCGGCGCTGTCCATATTCTGGCCGCCACGCACGGCGTCAATGGCAGACTCCAGCGACTTGCGGTTCATCCCGTTGGCTTTGGCCAGCTTGCCCAAATCACCCTTGAAGTCGCAAAGGGCCAGCAAAAACAGCTCGCTGGCGACAAACTGGTCACCACGCTTCATGGCTTCTTTTTCGGTGCTTTGCAGCAAACTGAGCAAATCACGCCCCGGTTGCACCAACTCTTGGCCTTGCACTTGCGGGAGTTTTTTGATCTGCTCGTCCGTACCCGCGAGCAAAGCGGTCAGGTTCACGCCCGCACGCTGCAACAGCGCTTTAGGCCCTTCGTCCTGGCGCAGCATGGCCGCCAACAAGTGTGCTGGCTCGATGTAGGGATGGTCCTGCCCCACAGCCAGGCTTTGCGCCTCGCTCAGGGCTTCTTGAAATTTGGTGGTTAGTTTGTCGGCACGCATGGCTATAACTCCTGAAAGTGTTCTGAATTACCCCTTACCTAGGGATGGGTATTCAAAATTCAAGGTTAATGCTTTTGACTTAGATCATATGTAAGACAAACACGTGCAAATATTTAGGTTACGGCTATTTATCGGTCTGCAACGAAAACCCAGCAATTTTTTTGTAGTGCTCTGAAATTTCGCGCAATTCATGCTGACTGATTAAGTCGTCAATCTGTGTGAACGGTTTATCGCCCGCCAGTTCGTCCACTTTGATGTTGATGAAGTCAGGCGGCACACTACGATTGGTTTGCACAATGCGTGATGTCACTTCGAGGCGCTTGTTTTCATATATCTGTAATGCAGCCAACGGGTCAGCTTGACTGGCCAGCTCGGCAGCCAGCATGCGTGCATCTATCAATGCCTGCGCAGAACCGTTGGAGCCGCGCGGGTACATGGGGTGCGCAGCGTCGCCCATCAAAGTAACGCGACCAAAAGTCCATTTTGGAATCGGATCTTTATCCACCATGGGATATTGCAGTACTTGGTCAGCGTTACGAATCAAGCTCGGAACATCCAGCCAATCAAATTTCCAGTCCTTGAAGATGGGCATAAAGTCTTCAATTTGACCACCTGTGTTCCAGTCGTTCATGCAGTCGCTGCTGCCTTCAATCTCAGCCATCCAGTTGATCAGTTGCAAACCTTGAGAATCAATATTGTCAACAATTGGGTAGATCACCATCTTGCCAGTTTTGATAGAACCAATACGGATATAACTTTTGCCCGTTAATATCGGTTTGTACCGCGTCACGCCACGCCATGTGTTGATACCGGCGAAAGCAAGTTTGTCGTTCGGATAAAACTGTTTACGAACTGCAGAGTGGATGCCGTCACAAGCGATGACAATATCTGCTTGTACTGATGGCAAATGTGCGCCATCCGTGCTTTGTACAAAATTGACGGTAGCACCAACGCCATCCTGCGTTACACCAACACAGCGGTGATTGGTATGCACTCTATCTGCGCCTAAACGCCTAACTACAGCATCGAACAAAATCCGATGCAACTTGCCACGATGAATACCCAGTTCTGGTACGGCATAGCCAGCGTGTCGTCCACGAGGTTCTTTGTAGATGAATTGGCCAAAACGGTTGAAGAAAACGCTTTCTAGGTTTTCAATGCCCACTGCTTCCAGCTCGGCTTGTAAGCCGAGTCCAGCCAACTCGCTCATCGCATGCGGCAACAAGGTAATACCGACGCCTAATTCTTTGACATCTGGCACAGATTCATAAACATCACATGTCAAACCATGCTGATGTAACGCCAAAGCAAAGCTTAAACCAGCGATACCACCACCGACAACGGCAATTTTGCAGGCAGACAATGTGCGGTCAGGCTGAGTCATCATTCCGCAGTGATGCCGTTGCGCCGAATAACCTCGCCCCAGCGCGGGTAATCTTTATTGACGAGTTGTGTCAATTCGTCCGTTGTTGACGCGCTAGCGTCCATGCCGGCGCGTTTGAGCAAGTCATTCACTTCAGGCAATTTCAGGATTGTTGAAATTTCACTGTTGAGACGGTTCACAACGGGTTGAGCTGTCTTGCTGGGTGCAAAAAAAGCATACCAAAGGTCGACCTCAATGTCTTTGATACCCATTTCACCAAAGGTAGCCACGTTCGGTGCAACCGGGTGCCGCTTTGGACTGCCCACAGCCAATGCATTGAGCTTGCCAGCATTGACAAAGCCCTGCGCAATATGCACTGGCAAGAATCCCACCATGATTTCACCAGACAACAAGTCTTGCGTGTAGCCTGCCGTGCCACGGTAAGGGACGTGCAGCATAAAAAGATTTGTTTTTGCCTTGAATAGCTCCATCGCCATATGGTGTGGCGTACCGATGCCTGGCGAGCCAAAGTTGATGTAGCCAGGCTTTGCCTTGGCTTGCGCAGTCAATTCATTCACCGTTTTGATTCCGGTTTTTGGGTTGCTCACCAGCATCAATGTTCCCCAAGCAGCCAAAGATACAGATGAGAAATCTTTGGTTGGATTAAACGGCACATTTTTATAGAGCTGCGAGGCCATCAACATCGTATTCGCCCCCATCAACACGGTATAGCCGTCTGGGCTGGCTTTAGCCACGACATCTGCACCAATATTGCCACTCGCACCGGCCATGTTTTGGACAACGACAGGCTGCCCCAACTTATCACTCAAACGCGGTGCAACAGCGCGTGCAATGGTGTCCATGCCCGTTCCGGCGGTGAAAGGGACGATGATTTTGATGGGTTGCGTCGGCCAAGTTTGCGCATATGACGTCAAAGCGGTCAGTCCAACCACGCAGCTGAATGTCAATTTTGAGAAAGTATTTTTCATAGGCTTGCCTCTTTACAAGTAATGCTCACAAATTAATCTTAAATACGCGTTGCGCATTGGTCTGAAAAAATCTCTTCTTATCTTCATCGCTCATTTGCATGTTGTCCATAACGGTGACTTCATCAATAGCGTATTGATAAGGATAATCCATCGCATACATCACACGGTCAACCCCGACGACGGATTGTGTAAATTTAATCGCCGGCTCCCATGCCACGCCACTGTTGGTGATGATGAAGTTTTCTTTCAAATAATCGCTTGGTTTTTTGCGTAAAGGTTTGATGCTCTCATACCGCTGTGACTTCACAGTCGCTTGATGCATGTAATCCAAGCGATAAGCCCAAAACGGCAATGCTTCGCCCATATGACCAATGATCATTTGCAGCTTGGGGAAACGGTCAAATACACCTGAAGTGATGATTCGTAGCGCATGCAAACCCGTCTCCACACCAAAGCCATAAATCGCCCCATCCAAACCACACTCTTGAAAGGGTTCGATCATGTTTTTAGGTAGAGAATTAGGGTGCAAATAAATCGGCACATCATGCGCTTCGGCCGCAGCAAAAATATCCCAGAATTTCGGATCCGACAAATACTCGCCCTGCGTGTGCGAATTGATGATGACCGAATGCATGCCCAACTTGCCCACACCGCGCTCAATCTCTTTGGCAGCCGCAGCAGGGTCTTGCGGCGCGACCGCGATCATGCCGGTAAAACGGGTGGGATGACGGCGCACTGCTTCGGCGAGTTGATCGTTCGCCGATTGGCTGAACGACACAGCTGTTGCTTTGTCCATCACTTGTACCCCAGGCGCCGTCAGTGCGATCACTTGATGGTCAATGCCCGCTTCGTCCATATGCTGAATCCGCACTTGGTCTAAATCAGTCAAACAACGCATGATGTGGGTTGCACGAGCACTTGGACTGCTCATATAAAAACCCATCAAACCTTTGAAACCTGGATCCACATCATTTTTGGCAAGAATCTTGCGGTAAATGTCTAGCATCTCAGACGGGGCAAACGCCTCCTCAGTCGCGATTCTCAAATAGTTCACTTTATTGATCATAATTAAAAATAGATTTTTGTTTGCATGCTAACTATAAATATATTATTTCGGCATTTTTTACTTTTAACTATCCATGTTTTCCCTTAGACTTCTACGAAACTTACAAAACCATCTATCGTGCCTGCTTTTCTCAACCTTTCACAACTTTACGCCCGCCCCGGTTTTTTACTACGTCGCGCACATCAGATATCAACAGCTGTATTTGAAGACGAATGCAAGAGCGTGGCCCTCACCCCGGCGCAGTTTGGCGTATTGTCTGTCCTGCATGCTAGCCCCGGCTTAGACCAGTCCTCGTTAGGTCGGGCACTGGGTTTTGACAAAGTCACCATCATGCGGGTGATGCGTGGCCTTGAAACACGTGGTTTGATTGTTCGAACTTTTGCGCCTACGAACCGACGCAATTTATCGATTACTTTGACTGACGCTGGCTTATCCTTGCTGATGGCAACGCGAGAACCTGCCGAACTCGCTTACAACCGGTTGATGAAACCCCTGAACCTTGAACAACGCGAGCAACTTGTTTCGCTTTTGCAGATGCTTACAAACGGGTTGGAAAATGAAGCCCGAGCAGCGTTTGTTCCGCCATCGTCTTTAGCGGGGAAAAGCGTAGAAAAAAAAGATGAGGCAGACCCTGTATGCACTCTGCAAAAACAGCTCAATCCAGCTGAGACATATTTAGACTAGCCTACACCAGTGACAGTAAAGTCTAGGTATTTAGAGACTTGTCACTTTGTAGAGACTTGTCACTTTGCCACTTCGCCAGCGCAGCATCGTCGCTCGCCCGGGCATCAACCCAACGTGCGGCTGTAGCGGCATCTGGCGTTTTCTCTTTTTTCCAGAATGGTGCTTGGGTTTTCAGGTAATCCATGACAAATTCACAGGCATTGAACGACTCGCCACGGTGGGCTGATGTCACCGCCACCATCACAATCTGATCCATCGGCTGCAACTGACCTACGCGGTGGATGACGCGCACGGCGTAGATGTCAAACCGCTCAAAAGCCGCGTCAATCGTCGCTTCAATCGATTTTTCAGTCATGCCGGGGTAATGCTCCAGCTCCAACTCGCTGACCGCATCGCCGTCGTTGATGTCGCGCACCGTACCGACAAAGGCACACACAGCGCCTACACGCTTGTCTGCAGCGCGCAGCCTGGCAACTTCAGCGCTGAGGTCAAAATCTTCGGTTTGGACCGAAACGCGTGATTGATGACGTGATTGATCGAGGGCTTGCATCTTGCCGTCCTAGCCGCCCGTCACAGGCGGAAAAAACGCAACTTCGCAGCCTTCCAGTAAAACCGCTTCGTCGTCGCTCATGTCCTGGTTCAAGGCCATGCGAAGGCTGCGGCCCTTGAACGCAGTGTCCAGACTTTCAGCATACGCCCCACCACGCGCAGCCAATTCGCCACGCAACTGCCCCAGCGTCGTGGCGCTGGTTTGCAGTACTTCCGATCCCTGGCCGATGGACTCGCGGATGGAGGCGAAGTATTTGACATTTACCGTGAGAGTAGATTTCATGGATGTTTTTACAGTAATCAGGACAGCAATTCAGCAAATGACACAAACTGAACCATATCACCAACGGCAATCGCCTGCCCGGGCGGGTTATTAACCACGCCATCACCCCACACAGTGGAAGTCAAGACGCCAGAACTTTGATTGGGAAACAAATCCAAACCACCCGCTGCATTGCGCTTTACACGCAGGAATTCACGACGTTTATCGGCTCTAGCCCACGTAAAGTCTGCCCGAGCAGCTACGGATTTTGCAGTAACTTGGTCAACATCCTGCACACCCTGCAATTTGAGTAAAAATGGGCGTACCAAGAGCAAAAATGTCACAAAGCTGGACACCGGATTGCCTGGCAAGCCAATGAAATGACAGGAATCACCCGTTCGGGCTGAGCTTGTCGAAGCCTTCACAGACCCTTCGACAGGCTCAGGGCGAACGGTTTTGTATATCTGGCCATACGCAAACGGCTTACCCGGTTTGATGGCGATTTGCCACAAATTCAGCTCACCCAAGGCCTGCACGGCGGGTTTGATGTGGTCTTCTTCACCCACCGAGACACCGCCACTGGTCAAAATCAGGTCATGGCTTTGGGCGGCGTTGCTCAAAGCGGCTTTGGTCGCGTCCAGATTGTCGGGGACGATGCCCATGTCGGTCACGACACAGCCCAGCCGCTGCAGCAAAGCACGTAAAAAGAAGCGGTTCGAGTTGTAAATACTGCCGGCGGGCATGTCCTGCGGGGCAATGTCGCCCGGCATGACCAGCTCATCACCCGTAGAGAACAGCGCGACTTTAGGACGACGCACGACAGGCAAGCTAGCCAAACCAATACTAGCTGCTAGCCCAAGCGATGCAGGCGTGAGGCGTTCTCCCTTTTGCAGCACTACCGCACCCAAAGCCACATCTTCACCCGCACGGCGTATCCACTGGCCGGAGGTTGGAATGGCGTTGACACGAATTTGACTCACGCCGTGTGTGCTTGAATTTGTATCAGGGAGGACTTCGCATTCCTCCTGCATGACCACCGCATCCGCACCAGCGGGGATGGACGCACCCGTGAAGATGCGGGCAGCTGTTCCTGGCTTCAAAACAGTACCGACACTACCTGCTGGGATGCGCTGGCTGACGCTGAGCACCGTTCCTCCAGCTCTCACATCCATGACCCGCATGGCGTAACCATCCATGGAACTGTTGTCCTGCGGCGGGACGTGCAGGCTGGAGAGGATGTTTTGCGCCAATACACGACCATCGGCGTCGAAGGTGGAGACATCCTCAACACTTGCCAAAGTTGACACCTGCGCTAGTAGCTCCGCCAAGGCGACATCAAGGGCTTTAAGCGGGGCGCGTGCAGGGTTCATGGTAGGTTATGTCAATTCAATTTGCTATTATTTTTATAGCTTTTTAGGCAATAAATACGCCGGCTAGAGGCATATTTAGGTACATTTTTTAACGATAAACGCTTTCAGCATCGCCACATCCGCCGGCATATTGACCACACGCTTAGGCAAAGCTTCAATGCCTTCAAACTTGACTGGCCGGTCAGGTTCTACGCCCAAGGCTTCGACAATCGTTTCCGCGAACTTAATAGGCAAAGCGGTTTCCAGGACGATCATCGCTGCGCCAGCTTTAACTTGACCAGCCTTGATAACGTCATGAGCCACTTTCAAACCATCTGCGGTATGGGTATCGATCATCAACGCATGGTCTTTGTAGGTGCTGCGAATGGTGTTCAAGCGGTCGCTGTGCGTGCTTTTGCCACTCAGAAAACCATATTTGGTGGCTGCTTCTTTGAACGCCGGGTCTTGGCTCAAGTCAAATTGACCTGATTTAGCCAACTGCGTGGTGAACAAATCTTTGGTTTTGGCCCCATCGCGACCCAGCAAATCAAACACAAAGCGCTCAAAGTTGGACGCTTTGGAAATGTCCATGGACGGGCTGGACGTTTCATGCGTATCAGCCGTGCCGCGCACGCGGTAGATACCTGTACGGAAAAACTCGTCCAACACGTCGTTTTCATTGGTGGCGACAACCAGTTTATCAATCGGCAAACCCATCATGCGAGCGACATGACCCGCGCAAACGTTGCCAAAATTGCCGCTTGGCACGGTGAAGTTGACCTTTGATGAGTTCGAACCAGTCGCTTGGAAGTAACCCGCAAAATAGTAAACAACTTGAGCCAACAAACGCGCCCAGTTGATGCTGTTGACCGTACCGATTTTGTATTTTTTCTTGAAATCCAGGTCGTTCGACACCGCTTTGACCATGTCCTGACAGTCATCAAACACACCTTCAATGGCGATGTTGTGGATGTTCTCGTCCATCAGGCTGAACATCTGCGCCTGCTGGAAGGCGCTCATGCGACCCTGCGGGCTGGTCATGAAGACGCGTACGCCCTTTTTGCCGCGCATGGCGTACTCGGCCGCGCTGCCGGTGTCGCCACTGGTTGCGCCAAAAATGTTCAGCTCCTCATTACGGCGCGCCAACTCGTATTCAAACAAGTTGCCGAGCAACTGCATCGCCATGTCTTTGAACGCCAGCGTCGGGCCGTTGGACAGGGCTTCCAGATACAGCTTGTCGTCCAGCTCTTTTAACGGAACGATCTCTTTTGTGCCAAAGACTTCTTGCGTGTAAGTTTTGCGGCAAATGGCCTGCAAATCGGCAGAGGGAATGTCGTCAATGTAGAGCGACAGGACCGCAAACGCCAAATCCGCGTAGCCATGTTTGTCATAAATGTCACGCAGTTTGCCCAAAGCAACGTCGTTGACCTGCGGATAGTTTTCAGGCAAATACAAGCCGCCATCAGGTGCGAGACCTTCAAGGAGGATTTCACAAAATTTGCGCGGCGTGGCATCGCCACGGGTGGACACATAGTTCATTTAGACCAGCTCTTCCTTGCGGATACGGGTGATCGGCGCCAAAACGCTGCTCAGCGCCTGCATTTGCGCCAACGCGGCGTTCATTTTTGATTCGACACAGTCGTGGGTCAAAATAATGACGTCAGTCTGGGTCGAACCCTCGCCGCCCACTTCATCGGCCTCGCGCTGCAACACAGCGTCGATGCTGATGCCGGCAGTCGCCAAAATGCCCGTTACTTTTGCCAGCACGCCTGCTTCGTCCGCCACGCGCAGGCGCAGATAGTAGCTGGTGACGATGTCGCTCATGGGCAGCACTTGCAAATCGCTCATGGCGTCAGGCTGGAAGGCCAAATGCGGCACGCGGTGCGCAGGGTCTGCGGTGTGCAGGCGGGTGATGTCGACCAAATCGGCAATCACAGCGCTGGCGGTCGGCTCGGAGCCTGCGCCTTTGCCATAGTACAGCGTGGTTCCAACCGCATCGCCCTGCACCATGACGGCGTTCATCGCGCCTTCTACATTGGCAATCAAGCGTTTGTTCGGCACGAGACTTGGGTGAACGCGAAGCTCCACGCCTTCTTTGCCGTTAGCCTGAACGCGCTTGGTGATACCCAAAAGCTTGATACGGTAGCCCAATTGCTCGGCGTATTTGATGTCTTGCGCGGCCAGTTTTGAAATGCCTTCCACATAAGCTTTGTCAAACTGCACAGGAATGCCGAAGGCAATGGCCGACATCAACGTCACCTTGTGGGCTGCGTCCACGCCTTCGATGTCAAAGGTCGGGTCGGCTTCAGCGTAGCCCAGCGCTTGCGCGTCTTTCAGGGCGGCTGCGAAATCCAGGCCTTTGTCGCGCATCTCAGACAAGATGAAATTGGTCGTGCCGTTGATGATGCCGGCAATCCATTGAATGCGGTTGGCGGTCAAACCCTCGCGCAGAGATTTGATGATAGGAATACCACCCGCAACAGCGGCTTCAAACGCGACCATCACGCCTTTGGCATGAGCAGCGGCGAAAATTTCTGTACCATGCACAGCCAAAAGCGCTTTGTTGGCCGTGACCACGTGTTTGCCTGCGGCAATGGCTTCCATCACCAACTGCTTAGCGATGCCGTAGCCACCTATCAGCTCGATGACGATGTCGATATCTGGGTTGGCAATGATGGCGCGGGCGTCGTTGACTACTTTCACGTTAGCGCCCACAACCGCTTGGGCGCGAGCCGTGTCAAGGTCTGCCACCATGGTGATTTCAATGCCACGACCAGCACGGCGCTGAATCTCGTTTTGGTTGCGATTGAGAACGTTAAACACGCCGCTGCCGACGGTGCCGATGCCCAGGAGGCCAACTTGGATAGGTTTCATAAAGAACTTAAAATAACAAAAAAATCTACTAAAAATGACTTAAATATGCCTCTAGCCAGCGTATTAATTGCCTGTACCGCTACGTTTTCTATAGCTTTCCAAGAACTTGGCGATACGGTCTATCGCCTCGCGCAAATCGTCTTCATGCGGTAAAAAGACGATACGGAAGTGGTCTGGCGCAGGCCAGTTGAAACCCGTGCCCTGCACCAGCATGACGCGTGTGGCTTTGAGCAATTCTAAGAAAAACTGTCTGTCGTCTTTGATCGGATAAATCACCGGGTCTAGCTTGGGGAACATGTACAGCGCAGCTTGCGGTTTGACGCAGGTCACCCCCGGGATCGCGGTAATCAGCTCATAAGCCAAATCACGCTGGCGACGCAGGCGTCCGCCCTCGCCCACCAGCTCGTTGATGCTTTGGTAACCGCCCAGCGCGGTTTGAATCGCCCACTGGCCTGGCACGTTGGAGCACAGCTTCATGTTGGAGAGCATGTTCAGCCCTTCGATGTAGTCTTTGGCGACCGTTTTGTCGCCCGTGACCACCATCCAACCCGCGCGATAGCCACATGAACGGTAGCTTTTGCTCAAAGAATTGAAAGTCAAGGTCAACACATCGGTGGACAAACTCGCCAAAGCCGTGTGTTTCACGCCGTCGTACAGCACTTTGTCATACACTTCGTCCGCCATGATCACCAAACCGTGCTCACGGGCAATCAGGATGATTTGTTTCAGCAGCTCGTCCGAATACATCACACCCGTGGGGTTGTTGGGGTTGATGACGACGATACCTTTGGTGCGAGGCGTGATCTTGGCGCGAACATCGTCCAAATTCGGCATCCAGCCGTTTTCTTCATCGCACAGGTAATGCACCGGTTTGCCGCCCGAAAGACTAGTCGCCGCCGTCCACAACGGGTAATCGGGCATGGGCAAGAGCAGCTCGTCACCGTTGTCCAAGAGCGCATTGGTCGCCATGGTGATGAGTTCGCTCGCGCCGTTGCCCAAGTAAACGTCGTCCAAAGTCACACCCGCGATGCCTTGTTTTTGCGTCTCATGCATCACCGCTTTGCGGGCGCCAAAAATGCCCTTGCTGTCGCTGTAACCGGCTGAGTTTGGCAGGTTGCGAATCATGTCTTGCTGGATTTCCTCGGGCGCATCAAAGCCAAACACGGCGAGGTTGCCAAGGTTAAGTTTGATGATTTTCTGGCCTTCGTCCTCCATTTGACGCGCGGCGTCCATGATAGGACCGCGTATGTCATACAGTACGTTAGCCAGTTTGGCCGATTTTAGAATCGCTTTTTGAACCGGTTTCACTATTTCTCCAGCTGGTGAATGTTGAGTTATCTTTGAAATGTTAGCCTTTAATTTGACCACAGATATAGGCCAAAATAGTGCAGTGCAACAAACTAGACGCTTAAAATGTAGCTATGAAACTAGAAGCAGACAATTTTGACGTTCAAACGATACAAGGCTACGGGCCAGGCTGGGTCGGAGTGCAAGGCGAAAGAATCACCCGCAGCGTGATTCTTGGCTCTAAAGGTCAGCGGGTGGACTGGCAATGCAGCCGTTTTGAGGACTTGACAGAAGCGCATTTTGCGCAATTGGCTGAATTTGATGCCGAACTTATCATTTTCGGTTCAGGTTCACGCATTCGCTTCCCGCAGCCAGCTTGGTTACAACCCTTAATGGCCAAACGCATGGGTTTGGAAACCATGGACACAGGTGCCGCATGCCGCACTTACAACATTTTGGCGGGCGAAGGTCGCCGCGTCGTTGTCGCCTTGGTGCTAGAACTAGTGCCTGCTACACGCAATTGAGGTCTAAACAACGTCAACGTTACGTACAGTCACAGCATTTCTAGGCTAAAATAGAGGGTTGCTACTCTAGCTCTGAAACACTGCGAGATTTAATACTTATATGGCGATCGTTGTTAATAAACTCCTCCCTGAATTTGAATCAATTGCTACAAGCGGTGTCAAAGTAACCAACACCTCTCACCTAGGCACCACGATGGTTTTGTTTTTCTACCCGAAGGACAACACACCAGGCTGCACGACGGAAGCGATGCAATTTCGTGACAAAAACAAAGACTTTGTCAAAGCTGGCGCAACCGTTTTCGGTGTGTCACGCGACAACATGACCTCTCACAACGATTTCAAGCTGAAACTCGAACTGCCGTTTGAGTTGATTGCGGACACAGAAGAAAAAATGTGCCACATGTTTGGTGTCGTCAAAAACAAGATCATGTACGGCAAAAAGGTCAAAGGCATTGAGCGCAGCACCTTTTTGATCGGTCCAGACGGCATTTTGGTTGAAGAATGGCGCGGCCTAAAAGTGCCTGGCCACGTGGACGAAGTGCTCAAAGCGGTCAAAGCTTTGAACAAATCGACAAAAGACAAAGAGAAATTAGCGGCTTAACTGGTGGCTTAACTGGTTTTTCGAGTTCGGTTTTTGAATTTTTATTTAAAAATTTTGTAACACGTTAAATATTCATCTGGGTTGTGCATAATGAACCCATGCATTTGACCATCAACTTGCGCTCACCCATCAAAGCCGCCTTGGCAACTAGGCGGCTTTTTTGTTTTTTTAGCTGATCTTTCACGTTGTTTAACTAACTAGGGTTTTCAAAACTTTATGCCATTACCTCCAGCACCGACCAAGCGCGCATCCCTTTTAGCATCCAACAAATTTACAACACACCAGACCGAACCACTGAAACAAGAGAGGCAAGAAAAACCCGCAGCGAAGGAAAAATACTCTGACAATCCAGGTGTCAAATCAACCCCTAGCCGGCGTGATATAAGCCTAGACAGCTATCAAAAAAGTAGCAATAAAAATTTAACTATTCCGGCCACAGATTCGCTACCCAGCTATCAAAAAGTAGTTGCAAACACACCAGCACAGTCAGCGGCTACCGCCGCGACGGCAGCAAAATCAAAGCGAGCCAAATCAACAGGCCCTACAAAACTCTTCGTTTTAGACACCAACGTGCTGATGCACGACCCGATGTGCCTGTTCCGCTTTGAAGAACACGACATCTACCTGCCCATGATCGTGCTGGAAGAGTTGGACGGCCACAAAAAAGGCATGACCGAGGTCAACCGCAACGCGCGCCAAACCAGCCGTTCTCTGGATGCCTTGGCCGCAGCCAAAGGCGCCGACATGGCGCTTGGCTTGCAATTGGAAACCACAGGCCACCGCGAAGCCAAAGGTCGTCTCTTCTTCCAAACCCAAGTTTTAGACTACAGCTTGCCATCCAGCCTGCCGCAGGGCAAGGCGGACAACCAAATTTTGGGCGTTGTCGAAGCTTTACGCAAAGTGAATGCAGGCAAAGAGGTTGTTTTGGTGTCCAAAGACATCAACATGCGCGTCAAAGCGCGGGCTTTGGGTCTGTTTGCGGAAGATTACCAAAACGACAAAACGCTGGAAGATGGCGATTTGCTCTATTCTGGTGCATTGGCGTTGCCCGCGGACTTTTGGACCAAACAAGCCAAGAAAGTTGAAAGCTGGCAAGAAGGCCACGCCACGTTTTACCGCTTGTCAGGCCCGCTGGTGCAGGAAATGCTGGTTAATCAATTCGTCTATTTTGAAGCGGCAGGTGAGCCCAGTTTGTACGCCCGCGTGGTGGAAGTACGCGACCAAACCGTGGTTTTGAAGACGCTGAAAGACTACAAACACCTGAAAAATGTCGTTTGGGGCGTAGCAGCACGCAACCGCGAGCAAAACTTCGCGATGAACCTGCTGATGGACCCAGAAGTCGATTTCGTCACCCTTGCGGGAACCGCTGGCACTGGCAAAACACTCATGGCATTGGCTTGTGGTTTAACGCAAGTGCTAGACGACCGCCGCTACACCGAAATCATCATGACCCGTGCCACGGTCAGCGTGGGCGAAGATATCGGCTTTTTACCCGGCACCGAAGAAGAAAAAATGGGCCCGTGGATGGGTGCGATGGACGACAACTTGGAAGTTCTCGCTAAAACTGAAACCACAGCAGGCGAATGGGGTCGCGCGGCGACGAACGAGCTGATTCGCAGCCGCATCAAAGTGAAAAGCATGAACTTCATGCGCGGCCGTACGTTTTTGAACAAATACGTCATCATCGACGAAGCCCAAAACTTGACCCCCAAGCAGATGAAAACCCTGATTACTCGTGCAGGGCCAGGAACCAAAATCGTCTGCATGGGCAACTTAGCCCAAATAGATACCCCGTATCTGACCGAAGGCTCCTCCGGTATGACCTACGCCGTAGACAAGTTCAAAGGCTGGCCGCACGGTGGACACATCACTTTGGCGCGTGGTGAGCGGTCGCGTTTGGCGAACTTTGCGAGTGAAGTGCTTTAATTTACTATCAATTAGATAGCTGCTTAGGCAATAAATACGCCGGCTAGAAGCGTATTTATTTCAAAATAATCCCAGATGCTTTTTCAATAGCACTATGCAGCTTATTTAATGTATCGGCACTTTCAAGAGCCTTCGCATTAAAGTCTTTTACATACAAGCGTATCAGTGGTAAACCTTCTTTTCTGGCGCGCAAATCTCTTACAGTATCTCGAAATGCACGCTTCCAATCTCGGCACGGAGGGTCAGTATCACACTTAGCGTGTTTTAAACAAAGTCTCTGCCAATCTTGAATATCATACGAAAACCCATCCAATGGGTAAAGCTCATATGTTGCATGCCTTTCCATTGAGAAATGTTGAAGCTCATCAAACTCAACTGCAACATGATATTTGGGCAAGTAAAAATCGAATTCTAGTGCGCGCGATCTTTTATTGATAGTTGCTTCGTAGTTGTAAATATCTTTATCACAATCGCAATCTTTTTTGACTGTTGAAAAAGTTACTTTATTAGTTTGGCAATTTTCGACAAGATGATTATGGATGTTCGCTTCCTCTGGGGTTCTCTCTGCAGGATGAGGTAGATATAACCAATGGAAAGTTTTCTCAGCTTCAGTACCGCTATCAAATGCAAGTAGTTTTTCAAAAAGAGGAAGTGCGGCTTTACCTTTTGGTTTTTTCATTGTTAATTTTCTAAATTTATATTATGCATCCGTAAATGATATTCATTTCTATCATCATGAAGTATATCCTCATCTACACGCAGCCCGTCAACCCACACTGAATGCATGAACTTACCAAACGGCGTTTGTTTAATATATTTAATTTCTTTGCCAAGTTTCGTTTGCCTCGGCTTGTGAGTATTCCAGTTAGAAGAACTAATGTAAGCACGTTTGCGATTGTTTACAGACTGCGATAAGAATGCTCTTTTGCTAGCCAAAGTACCGTAATTAGCCATTCCATCGTGCGTTGGATTCAAAATAATATCAGCATTTAGTAGTGCCTCTTCAATGATTTTTGATTGCACTGCTGGGTGGTTTCTTCCTCGAATAATGTTTAACTCACCGCAGCACAGCGCAATACAGTTATATTCATTTACTTTGAATATTCTATTTTCAATGTTTGCTTCTAAAGATTTAATCAATACTTCGGTATTATCATTATCTAGCTCAGCAGAACTCGCAAAATATTGTCGCCCAAGTTCAACCGTGTTATTTAAATTAGTTAAAAGATTCATTACATGACTGCTAGGAAAGCAATGATTACCTTTTAATGCATTTTTAACTTCAATTAATGCGGTAGTTGATGAAGCAATCAATTTGCATTTATCTGTTAAATTAACTAAATTCTCATCTGTTTCAACCGCATAACCAGCACACAAAAGCAATGCTGGTTGATGTTTTTTAATAACATCAGCAATGATTTCTACACGCTGTTCACCAGTCAATACCATTTCAGTATCGCAAAGTTCAAATGATAGTGTTGCTATTTTCATGTTTTTATTAGTTTTAAATTATAAGAATTTACTATACTTTTCATAGCTACTTAGGCAATAAATACGCCGGCTACTGTCGAACGCAGCCGGTTTTTTTTAAATACATAGTGCAACATCGAATGCCGCTTAAGTGTACTCTGTCATATGCATAATCATAGTGTTTCGGTGGATGTCCAGCATATGAGACAGTGGCTGCAGACACCACGAAAGCCGCTCAACAATTCGCAATTCAAGATGCCATCGACGTGTGCTGGCGCGTGGGTCAGCACTATCTGTACGCGACTAGTTGGGACGGCTACGATGTGTTAGGCAAGCCCTGAGCGACCCAGTCCACAACCACCAAAGCCGGTTTTCTCGGGCATGTCGAAGAGATATCGGGGAGGAAAACCTGCTTGGGTGGGCAATAAACCTTAATGGCATCCATGGGTACATCGCTTTACTGATCCAAAATGTCAAGTTTGCACATTAGTACGACGCTATATGACGCATTTCAAGGGACAATGTTGTAAAGCAAATAAATCGGCAGCCATGACAACCCTCCCCACTACCGCTTGGTCTGAAACCCTGCGCCAACAAACCCGCGACGCCATTGAGCAGATGCCGGTGACGCTGGATGAGCACACCCACTTTAAGCACCCCAAGCAGGGCTATGCCTATGCGACTGTTGATGACTTGCTCAATGACCGTCTGATATTGCATGCCAAAACTGGTAGCGAAGAATATCAGTTTGAAGGGGTTGAGGCTTTACTGCAGGCTGGCTGGGTTTGGGATAAAAATGAAATAAAGGAAGAGTGCGGAACCATTGCTGTTAGTGGTTTCAGCAAAAGAGGGGCAGGAAAATTTCGCAATGATGATGCGGTTTCGCTGACTGTGCACCAAGGAGCCGTGCAACACCGTGGCACCATTGATGCATCTAAACCGCGATATGTTGCTTTGGCGGATGGCGTGTTGATCGATGGGCAGCCGCATAGAAGCAGTTGGATAGTATTGAAATTTCTTAATGCACAACTGCAACAAGTTGATGCTTCTGCTTCGCTATCGCCAATACTGATTCGTGTGCAACAGAAATTCGCGGCTCTGAGGGCTAGTGCCGATCTTTATGATAATGATATGGCCTTGAAATTGGTTGTCGCCAGACTGGTAGGCCATGCCGTCACTATATTTAGTGTGGGCGATTCAAGGACTTATCTTTTAACTAAAGAGGACAATGATAGGAAAGCACATCTATTTAGCCGTGACCACAGCCTGCTTGGCGACATGCTGACCGACGGTGAAATCACACCCGGACAGGCTGAGAATGCCGCCAGCATCATGAGAGACCTTTCCTGCCAGTTCATCGCTGACGCTGAGTTTGATGAGTTTAGTGTGAAAATTGCCACACACACGCTACAACCGGGGGAACGGTTGCTGCTGTGTAGCGACGGATTCAATGAAGTCTTGAGCGATACAGAAATTGCTGCACTATTTGTCGGAAATTCTGATGAGGATTTGATGAATGTCTACAAAGCTTCGTGTCATGCAGGTGGATTGTGTGATTTTTCTGTCATTGTGCTGGAGTATTGTATTTAGAGTGGCAATAATCGTATCTGCTTGAAAACTCGAACGCCTCTTGATTGCTAATAGTCCGCCCCACCACTCGCCAAACTCTCAAACTTCGTGATCGGTTTCAAGAAGGCAAGTTTGACCGTTCCCGTTGGGCCGTTACGCTGTTTGGCGATGATGACTTCGGCGACGCCGGGCTCTTTGGAGAGTTCTTTGGTGTAGTAGTCGTCGCGGTAGATGAACATGATGATGTCGGCATCCTGCTCGATGGCGCCGGATTCGCGCAAATCGCTCATCATGGGGCGTTTGTCGGTGCGGGTCTCTACGCTTCGGTTCAGCTGCGAGAGCGCGATCACGGGACATTGCAGCTCTTTGGCGAGCATTTTCAAGCCTCGGGAGATTTCGCCCAACTCTGTGGCGCGGTTTTCGCCATTGCCACCACCGCCTGAACCGCTCA
>JAYSZH010000238.1:0-2479 GCA_043738155.1 Polaromonas sp.
CAAACTGGGAAATGCACCCGGCAGCAGACGAGTTCGTTTATTTGCTTGATGGCGACATTGAGTTTTTGCTGGAGTTGCCCGGCGAATTACAATCTAGCCGTTTACAGGGGCGTGGCGCGGTCGTGGTGCCGCGCGGCATCTGGAACACTGCCAAGGTATTTAAAGCCAGCCGAATACTGTTTGTCACCTTTGTTAGCGCCAGTGATATTTAACCCCCCTCGTGCCAGTTTAATTTGACCCCCTGGCAGGCATCGTCGGATCTTTTCAAAGGATCCTTAATGCTCGAACAGGAGAAGGTTATGGAACTCAAAATACTCAACAAACAGGGCCAATCGATGAAGGCGATTGCCCGCGTTTCTGGCGCAGCGCGCAACACCGTGCGCAAATACGTGCGGGATAGTGCGACCACTGTGCGCAAGGCGCGCATTTCGCGGTTAGACCTGCATCGCGACTGGCTGATCACTCGGCTCGCGCAATCGCCCGGCATACCCGCTTCCGTGTTGCGACGCGAGCTGGATGAGCGTGGTTGCACGATTGGCGGTGCCCGACTGCGTGAAGTCGTCGCCAAGCTGCGGCCTAAGCACCCAGCGCCGCCGGTAGTGCGCTTCGAGACCGCGCCAGGGGTGCAGGCGCAGGTCGATTTTGCAACGATGAGTTTTGGCGAATTTAGCTTCAAGCTCTTCGTCGCCGTGCTGGGATTTTCGCGCTGGTTGTTCGCTCTTTTTGTGCCGGACGAGCGCGTCGAAAGTTTGCGCGAAGGCCACATCAATTTCTTTGATCGACTGGGCGGCGTGCCGCACAAAATCCTGTACGACAACCCCAGAACCGTGGTCATTGAACGCGATCCAAGCGTCAATAAAAACCATCGCTTTCACCCCGCACTGTGGGAGCTGGTTGGGCATTACGGCTTCGCGCCAGCCCTGTGTAAACCGTATCGGCCACAGACCAAAGGCAAGGTCGAGCGCATGGTGCGCTACCTGCGGGAAAATTTCTTTTTACCGACGGTGACGCGCCTGATCGCGAACAAGCAAACCGTCACTCTGACACTGCTTAATGCCGAGTTAAATCGTTGGCTAACCGAAGTCGCCAACGTGCGCATTCACCGACAAACCAAAGCGCGGCCGGTGGATCGCCTGCTCGAAGAAGCCGCCAAATTATTGCCGTTACCGCAGGCCAGTCAAGGAAAAACAGTGCGTGCACAGATTGCAGAAGCCGCAATAAAAAACGCTGCCAGTGCGATCATTGTGCGTGAAACAGCACCGCTGCAAAGGCCACTTGAAGGCTATCAGGCGATCCAAAATCTGGCGCAAGTTCAACTACAGCATCATGCGCAAAGTCAGCCTGAAGCGAGCCCGCCATGCAACTAAGCGAGCTAGCAAATCAGCTCAAATTGGGCAACTTAAGTCAGGCCGAATCGTTGGCGCAAATTGCTGCAAAGACCGAGCAAAGCTATCTAAATTTCTTGATTGAAGTACTCAAAAGCGAGCTTGCAGCGCGCACCCAACGTAGCCGCGATGTCTTGCTGCGCACCGCAGGTTTGCCGGTGATCAAAACTTTGGAGCAATACGATTTTGGCTTTAGTCCCGGTCCAAAAAAGATGATCACCGAGTTAAAAAGTTTGGCCTTCATTGAGCGAGCAGAAAACGTCGTTTTGCTCGGGCCAAGCGGCGTGGGCAAGACGCATTTGGCGATTGGGATTGGCTATGCGGCGGCACTGGCGGGCTATCGCGTCAAGTTTTTTACCGCCAGCGATTTGATGAGTAACCTAGCGAACGCAAAGCGCCAGGAGCGCGCCAGATCGTTCGGCATGCAGAGCTTGCAAAGCCCGAGACTGTTGATTATTGACGAGCTGGGCTATCAGCCATTGAGCGCAGAACAGGCGCATGAGCTGTTTCAAGTGATTGCCAAACGCTATGAAAAAGGCAGCGTTCTTTTGACCAGCAACTTAAACCTAGGTCAGTGGGATCAGGCGCTTGGTGGCAATAGTTCGCTGGCGGCAGCACTGCTTGATCGGCTGCTACACCACTGTCATTTGCTCACGCTACAAGGCGAGAGTTATCGTTTAAAAGATAAAAGAAAAGCCGGGGTGCTTGGGGCAAAACCCAACACTGCGGTACAGCTGTAAAACGCCGGTCAGGGGGTCAATTTATACCGGCACCAGGGGGGTCAAAATTGACTGGCGTTGACAGCGTGGATCCGGTGATTCAGTTTCCGACGAATTCGCAGTCACTCAATGGCTATAGCTATTTGATGAATAACCCGTTGGCGGGGGTGGATCCTACGGGGTATGCGGCGTGCTCGGGCGTTAGTACAGCTCAAAAAAATACAAGTGGCAGTTGTACAGTAGGAAGTCAAAAAATCAGCTATTCGTTTAATGGAAACGGCGATGTAGCGCTCGGTGGAAGAGGTGTATCGCCGTCGCAGGTTAGCGCGGCGGTTAGCGTCGGGGTTATCGGCGAAAACTCAAGTATTGGAGACG
>JAYSZH010000239.1:0-17439 GCA_043738155.1 Polaromonas sp.
GTCCTTTTAGATGTGGTAATCCAAAAGGCTAACCGCTGTCTAAACCTACTCTCAGCCTTTATTTCCCTTGTAAGTGTTGCACTTCGAACTAGAAAGCAAGTTTTAGGCCTCTAGCCGGCGTGTTTATTACCCAACTAGCTATGAATAATATAGCAAACTGTCATTCCCGCCTTCTCGGGAATGACGAAGCTTTGTAGGATTAACCCAGTTTCTTCTTCAACAACTCATTCACCTGCGCCGGGTTGCCTTTGCCTTTGGTGGCTTTCATGGCCTGACCGACCAGGGCGTTGAAGGCTTTGGCGTTGCCAGCTTTGTATTCTTCGACGGATTTGGCGTTGGATGCTAAAACGGTGGCTATGATGGCTTCTAGCTCTCCGGTGTCGCTCATTTGTTCGAGGCCATTTGCCTCAATCAAATCATCTATCTGCTTATTATGAAACTCTAATGTGGCACTATTTCCTTGAAGTGAATAGTGCCCAGTTTCAGCCTTTAACCTGTAATGCGCCAACCCATTTGAATCCAGTTGAGCCGCTTCTTTCCACATCAAATCTAACAATTGCTTTGCGCCATTGTTTGAAATAGTGCCATTTTGAATTCGAGTAATAAGCAAACCGAGCTGTTCTGCGTTCACTGGGATTGCATCAATATCGATTTCTTCAGCATTCAAGCGTCTTGCCAGTTCACCAGTCACCCAGTTGCTAGCCAATTTAGCCTGTCCGCTGGCATTGGCAGCTTCTTCAAAATACGCCGCAACCGCCTTGCTCTGCGTCAACTGCGTCGCGTCATACTCCGACAGACCGTAATCCGTCACAAACCGCGCCGCCATCACACGCGGCAGCTCAGTCATCTCCGAGCGCACTCGGGCGACCCACTCATCCGCAATCACCAGTGGCGGCAGGTCAGGGTCGGGGAAGTAGCGGTAATCAGCGGCGTCTTCCTTGGTGCGCATGGCGCGGGTTTCGCCGGTGTCGGGGTTGAACAGCACGGTGGCCTGCTCGATGGCGTGGCCGTCTTCGATCTGCTCGATCTGCCAGCGCACCTCGTAGTCAATCGCCTGCTGCATGAACTTGAAGCTGTTCAGGTTTTTGATCTCGCGCCGCGTGCCAAACTTGGCGCCGGGCTTGCGCACCGACACATTGGCGTCGCAGCGGAAGCTGCCTTCTTGCATGTTGCCATCGCAAATACCGATCCAGGTGACGATTTTGTGCAGCTCTTTGGCGTAGGCGACCGCCTCGGCGCTGGAGCGCATGTCGGGCTCGGTGACGATCTCCAGCAGCGGCGTACCGGCGCGGTTCAAATCGATGCCGCTTTGACCCACAAAGTCCTCATGCAAAGATTTACCTGCGTCTTCCTCTAAGTGAGCACGAACCAACCGCACGGATTTCTTCACCCGTTCTGAGCTTGCCGAAGACGTTCCTGGTGCGTCTAAAAAGAATTCGACCGAACCGCCCTGCACCACCGGAATCTCAAACTGGCTGATCTGGTAGCCCTTGGGCAAATCGGGGTAAAAGTAGTTTTTACGCGCAAAAATGCTGCGCGGCGCGATGCGTGCGCCAATGGCCAGGCCGAACTGGATGGCGCGCTCGACCGCGCCCTTGTTCATCACTGGCAGCGTGCCGGGCAAAGCCAAATCGACGGCGCAGGCTTGCGTATTGGGTTCTGCACCGAAGGCGGTGGAGGTGCGGCTGAAGATTTTGCTGTTTGTTGAAAGCTGAGAATGGGTTTCAAAGCCGATGACGACTTCGTAGCCTTGCACCAGCAAAGTACGGTCAACCGGACGGTCGTCTTTGAAGTCAATGGCTGATTCCACGGTGGTTTCGACGGAAGTAGCGGTCGTTGTCATGTCAAATGCCCTCCGCAATCGTTGGAGGTTTACGTAAATGGAAGTCAGTCGCCTGCTGCAAACGGTGCGCCATGTTGAGTAGTTTTGCTTCTGAAAAATAGTTGCCGATGAGTTGCAGGCCAACGGGCATGCCACCCTCGCCAAATCCTGCCGGCACGCTCATACCGGGCAATCCGGCGAGTGAAGCGGGCAAGGTGAAGATGTCGGCCAGGTAGTTGGCGACCGGGTCGCTGGACTTTTCGCCCAGTTTCCACGCCACGGTGGGGGCGACGGGGCCGGCGATGACGTCGCACTCTTTGAAAGCCTGCTGAAAATCATCGGCAATCATGCGGCGGATTTTTTGGGCTTGCAGGTAATAAGCGTCGTAGTAGCCGTGGCTCAGCACGTAGGTGCCGATCATGATGCGGCGTTTCACCTCGTCGCCGAAGCCTTCGGCGCGGGTTTTTTTGTACATGTCGTTCAAATCGGTGTAATTTTGGGCCCGGTGGCCAAATTTCACGCCGTCAAAACGGCTCAAATTGCTGGACGCCTCGGCGGGCGCGATGATGTAGTACACGGGGATGGACAGCTCGGTACGCGGCAGGCTGATCGGGACGAGCTTGGCCCCCAGTTTTTCGTACTCCTTCAGCGCAGCATCGACGGCGGCGCGCACGTCTGCCGACAAGCCTTCGCCAAAGAACTCTTTCGGGATGCCGATACGCAGGCCGTCCAGGCTGTCGTTCAGGGCGCGGCTGTAGTCTTCGGCGGGTACGTCCAAAGACGTCGAATCGCGATCCAAGTCGGGGCCGCACATGGCCGAGAGCAGCAAGGCGCAGTCTTCAGCGGTGCGCGCCATCGGGCCGGCCTGGTCCAGGCTGGAGGCAAACGCGATCATGCCGTAGCGGGAGGCGCGGCCATAGGTCGGTTTGATCCCGGTGATGCCGCAAAACGCGGCGGGCTGGCGGATGGAGCCGCCGGTGTCGGTGCCTGTCGCGGCAGGCGTCAGGCGGGCGGCCACGGCGGCTGCACTACCACCAGAAGAGCCGCCTGGGATGCGGGCGTGGTCCCACGGGTTCAACACCGGCTTGAACGCCGAGTTTTCATTGCTGGAACCCATGGCAAACTCGTCGCAATTGAGTTTTCCCAATGAAATCATGCCTGAGCCGGCGAATTTATTGACAACTGTGCTATCAAAAGATGAGTAATAACCACCCAGCATTTTGGAGCCAGCGGTGCTGGGGAAGTCTTTGGTGACAAAAATGTCCTTGTGGGCAATCGGCACGCCGGTCAACGGTGAAACATCACCTGCCGCAATACGCGCATCCGCGGCTTTGGCTTGAGACAGGCTAAAGTCGTCGTTGAACGCCAAATACGCACCCAACTGGTCGGCAGCATGGGAGCGGGCGAGGAAATGCTGGGTGACTTCGACGGCAGAGACTTCTTTGGCGCGCAGCTTGGCAGCCAGTTGCGCGACGGTTAAATCATGAAGATGTGAGTAAATTGGGGACATATTCGATTTCGATGACTTATTCAATGACTTTTGGCACTAAAAAGAGGCTGTTCTCAACCGCTGGCGCGCTGCGCTGGTTGGCTTCGCGGTTGTTGGGTTCGCTGGCAACGTCGTCGCGCAGGCGCAGCGCCATGGCCTGCATGGTGTCCAACGGATGCGCCAAAGGTTCGATGCCGGTGGTGTCCACGGCGCGCATTTTTTCCACAATATTGAAGAAATCGTTCGTTTGAGTCAGTAAACGTGCACTTTCATCGGGGCTGAGTTCAAGGCGGGCCAAATTGGCAATTCGGGCAATATCTTGGGGGCTTAATGACATAGTGAGAGCGGGTAAAGTGGCGGATAGCCTAGAACAAAATTATACAAATTAGAGCGCAAATCCCTGAGTTTTCAATGCGGATACGGTATTATCCTGTGTTTGGTGGCTAGATTGTGTGCATTCGCACGATTTTGACGCTACCTCCCAATTTTGATTATCGGTTTTATGACCAGTTTAAAGCGGCGATGCTACCCAGGCTAGCATCGTGCTTTTGAGGAATTTTTAAATATGTTCGGATCTTTTCGTCGCTATTTTGCGACTGACTTGGCTATCGATTTAGGTACTGCCAATACGCTCATTGTCGCGCGAGACAAAGGTATCGTCCTCGACGAGCCTTCAGTCGTCGCCATTCGCCACGAAGGCGGCCCCCACGGCAAAAAGGTGATTCAAGCCGTTGGCCGTGAAGCCAAAGCCATGTTGGGCAAAGTGCCCGGCAATATCGAAGCCATTCGCCCGATGAAAGACGGCGTGATTGCCGACTTCGTGATCACCGAGCAGATGATCAAGCAGTTCATCAAAATGGTGCACCCGCGCAGCTTTTTCACCCCCAGCCCGCGCATCATCATCTGCGTGCCCTGCGGTTCAACCCAGGTGGAGCGCCGTGCGATCAAAGACGCGGCTGAAGCGGCAGGCGCATCGACGGTTTATTTGATTGAAGAGCCCATGGCTGCCGCGATTGGCGCCGGTTTGCCGGTATCAGAAGCCAGCGGCTCGATGGTGGTTGACATTGGCGGGGGTACAACAGAAGTCGGCGTGATCTCTCTGGGCGGCATGGTCTACAAAGGCAGTGTTCGCGTGGGTGGCGACAAGTTTGACGAAGCCATCATCAACTACATCCGCCGCAACTACGGCATGCTGATTGGCGAACCCACCGCTGAAAACATCAAAAAAACCATCGGCTCGGCTTTTCCGGGCAGCGAGGTGCGCGAGATGGAAGTCCGTGGCCGCAACCTGGCCGAAGGTGTGCCGCGCAGCTTCACCATCTCCAGCAATGAAGTGCTGGAAGCGCTGACCGACCCCTTGAACAACATCGTCTCAGCCGTGAAAAACGCGCTGGAGCAAACGCCGCCAGAATTGGGGGCAGACATTGCCGAACGCGGCATGATGCTGACGGGTGGTGGCGCTTTGTTGCGTGATTTGAACCGTTTATTGTCTGAAGAAACTGGTTTGCCAGTTTTCGTCGCCGAAGACCCGCTGACCTGTGTGGTGCGCGGCTGTGGTATTGCGTTGGATCGCATGGACCGCTTAGGAAGCATCTTCACTTCGGAATGATGCCCACCTAAATGCACACGTAGGCTAGCCTTATGCCATACGGTTCGCTAGATAGAACACCGCCGCCCTTTTTCAAACAAGGGCCTACATCGCTCTCCAAACTTCTCTTACTCAGTGCCCTAGCGCTGTTTTTGATGGTTGCTGACAGACGCTTTGAGTTTGGCACAATCGTTCGGGCCAGCTTGGCGACAGTCCTCAACCCCGTGGCAAACACCGTCCTAAAACCGGTGTCAGCCGTGCAGGACAGTTTCAAGTATCTAGATACGCTCAACAGCGTCAGGCTGTCCGAGCAAGAAGCACATAAAAAACTATTGCTGTTGTCGCAACGCGCCAACCAAGTGGAAACCTTGGCCTTAGAAAACTCACGCTTGCGACAGTTGCTCAGCTTGAAGGAAACTTTATCCACACCATCGCAAGCGGCTGAAGTTTTGTATGATGCAACCGATCCGTATTCGCGCAAAATTATCGTCAACAAAGGCGGCGTGCATGCGGTTCAGCTGGGCTCACCCGTGATTGATGAATTGGGCGTTTTAGGGCAGGTGGTTAGGGTGTTTCCCTTAACCAGCGAAGTGGCCATGATCATTGACCGCGAGCAAACGACGCCGGTGTTGAACACCCGTACTGGTGTGCGTAGCGTGGCGTACGGCAATCCGTCCTCGAGTGGTGATGTGCTTGAATTACGATTCATTTCCGGTAATGCCGATGTATTGGCTGGTGATGTACTGACCACCAGTGGCGTGGATGGCGTTTATCCAGCTGGTTTACCGGTTGCAAAAATTGAGAAGGTTGAGCGTAGAGCAGATTCTGGTTTTGCAAAAATCATTTGCACGCCCAAAGCCAATGTATTGGGCGCAAAGCATGTGATGATATTAAATCCACTGAGCACGATTGCGACACCACGGCCTGCTGAAGAAACCGCCATTACAACCAACAAACGCGGAGCAAAAAAATGATCATGCCTCGTGGCCAACAGCTGTTGCTGCCTGTAAATGCTTTCTTTATGTGGGGTAGTTTGCTGGCAGCTCTGCTGTTCAGCATGCTACCGCTTGGTCGTACGCCTTGGATGCCTGATGCCGTCGCGTTGGTACTGGTGTTTTGGAGTATCCATCAACCACACCGAATCGGGATGGGCTCGGCTTTTTTCATGGGTTTGCTTGTCGATGTCCATCAATCAGCCATGCTAGGACAGCATGCGTTGGCATATACGGTACTGAGCTTTTTGGCGCTCACCATCCATCGTCGTTTGGTTTGGTACACCGTCTTTTCACAAGCGGTTCAAATTTTGCCCTTGTTTGCTCTGGCGCATGCGCTTGAATTGATTGTCAGACTCATTGCTGGTGGTGTGTTTCCCGGCTATGCGTTGGCTCTGGCGCCTCTGTTTGAAGCAGTATTGTGGCCAGTCGTCAGTGCGATGCTGTTAGCGCCTCAGCGTCGTGCGCCCGACCGAGATGCACATAGACCGCTGTAACACCCCGCTGAATACGTACCCATTAAATCCATGGCAGAGCTAAGAAACATTCAAGCGGATCTATCGCGTTTTCGAAGTCGCGTCTTGGTGGCGGGTTTGCTGGTCTGCCTGGCGTTTATATTGTTAGCCGCGCGACTAGTCTATTTGCAGATTTTTAGACATGCAGATTTACTGGAGCAGGCAGACAACAACCGCATTACCGCTGTGCCCATTGTGCCAAACCGAGGCTTGATTTTGGACAGGAATGGTGTTGTCGTTGCCACCAACTATTCCGCTTATACGCTGGAAATCACGCCATCTAAGGTTGCCAATTTAGACCAAGTGATTGAAGACTTGTCGCATTTGATTGAAGTCCATCCGCGCGACAAAAAACGGTTAAAAAAACTCTTGGAAGAATCCAAAGGATTGGAGTCTTTGCCACTGCGCACCCGTTTAACGGATGAGGAAGTGGCCAAGTTTTCTGCTCAACGCTTTCGTTTTCCGGGCGTTGAAGTCAAGGCACGTCTCTACCGCAATTACCCCTACGGAGAAACAGCCAGCCATGTGATTGGCTACATTGGTCGCATCAACCAAGCAGATAAAGAAAAGCTGGAAGAATCTGAAGACGACAGCAACTACCGTGGTACTGACTACATGGGAAAGCTGGGCGTTGAGCAAAGTTTTGAAAAAAAACTGCACGGCATCACGGGCGTAGAGGATTTAGAAACGTCAGCCGGTGGGCGCGCTGTGCGCAAATTGGCCAGCAGCCCAGCCACGCCTGGCGACACCATCATGTTGTCCATCGACATGAAGCTTCAAAAAATGATTGAAGACATGTTTGGCGACAGGCGCGGCGCGGTTGTGGCTTTAGACCCTAAATCAGGCGAAGTCTTGGCCTTTGTGAGCAAACCCACATTTGACCCCAATTTGTTTGTTGAAGGCATTGATTCTGAGAGCTGGAAAGAGCTTAGCGAGTCCATCGATAAGCCGCTACTCAACCGCGCGCTGCGTGGAACATACCCGCCCGGCTCTACCTACAAACCATTCATGGCAATGGCGGCGCTGCAAAGTGGCAAGCGCTCTGCCAGCACCGTCATCAACGATGCTGGTTCATGGACATTCGGTGGCCATACTTTCCGAAGTCATGGCGATGGCGGTTTGGGTGCTGTCGATATGTACCGCAGCATCGTCAAATCAAGCAATGTGTATTACTACTCCCTCGCCAATGAGCTAGGCGTAGACGCTATGCATGATTTCATGAAACCGCTGGGTTTTGGACAACTTACTGGCATTGATGTAAACGGCGAAGTACGGGGGGTGCTGCCCAGTACCGACTGGAAACGCAACGCCTACAAACGCACCGAACAGAAAAAATGGTACGCTGGAGAGACGATTTCACTGGGTATTGGGCAAGGTTATAACAACTTCACCATGTTGCAATTGGCGCAGGCAACGTCTGTTTTGGCCAACGGTGGCTACAAATACAAACCCAAAATTGTTATTGCGACACAAGACGCCGTCACGCGAACTAAGCACGCCGTAACATCCGTAGCACCCGAAAACCTCGGCTTTTCACCTGAAAACGTAGCGGTCATACGAAACGCCATGGTCGGCGTGACCAAAGAAGGAACATCGGTGCGTTCTTTTACGGGTGCTGGTTATATCAGCGCTGGAAAAACCGGCACAGCGCAGGCGGTGGGCATTGGTAAAAACGAAAAGTATGATGCGCGGCGCATTGATGAGCACCAGCGCGACCACGCTTTATACATCGCTTTTGCGCCGGCTGATGACCCGAAGATTGCCCTCGCCATCGTGGTTGAAAATGCAGGGTTTGGCTCTGATAGCGCAGCACCCATCACGCGGCGTATTTTTGACTATTGGCTGCTCAACCAATACCCCAGCTTGGAAGACATGGCATCGTTGCAGAGCGGCAAAGGCGGTGCGCCAATTGGCAAGCCGCGAATGACAGCCGATGTGCCATTGATACCTACTGCGCAAGCGGTGGCGGATGAAATCGTCAACGCAGCGACGCAGACCACAAAATCTGCTACAGCTGCCTCAAAACCAACCACAAACAACAAACCTCTAAAATCACCATAAATACGCCTATAACCAGCGTATTTTATAATTGCTATGCTATGAATTTTATAGCATATTTTTAAAGTATGCATCGTAGCTTGTTTTCAATATCAACGCACTGACGACGACAATAAACATCACGCGCACAAAACCCGAACCATGCTTCATGGCTAGCCGAGTTCCAAGCAAGCTACCCACCACATTGGCAAGAGCCATGGGCAGCACCAGATGCCACCACACATGTCCTTTAGCGGCAAACAAGGCGACCGCCGCGGCATTGGTCGCGACATTGAGCACTTTGGCAGATGCTGAGGCGTTTAAAAAATCATAGCCCAGCCAGCGAACGAAGATGAAAACCAGAAAGCTACCTGTCCCCGGGCCAAAGAAGCCATCGTAAAACCCAATAACCAAACCCACACCACACATCGCCCACATCTCCGTGCGGCCTTTAAATCGCGGTTCATGGCGGTGCCCAAGCTCTTTTTTCGCCAATGTGTAGAGCAAAATCAGAACCAAAATCGCAGGCAAGCTTTTACGTAAAAAATCAGACGAAATCGCCGTCACCAGCCATGCGCCTAAAAACGAACCCGTGAGCGCCATTAGCAATGCAGGCATCAAGGCGCGCCATCGAATTTCAACCCTGCGGCTGTATTGCCAACCCGCAAACAACGACCCCCAAACAGATGCGCCTTTGTTCGTACCTAACAATGTAGCAGGTACAGCGCTGGGGTAAACCGCGAATAAGGTGGGCACCAAGATTAAACCACCGCCGCCAACAATAGCGTCTACAAAACCAGCTAGCAATGATGCCAGCGTCACAACAAATATATCCATGAGCTGTATTGTCGCAGGCAAAAAAAAGCACCAGCGCTGCTGATGCTTTTTACTGCTCTAAAACTGCCGTTTAGATGCTCATTTTAAAATGTCCCCTACGCTCCTCGTGGTAGTGGTGCAAGTTAACCAATTGTGTCAGCACTCACCCACTAACGATAGCGATAATTTAACCGTTAGCCCGTGCTGTTCGTATTGGGAGTTTCCCGTGTTTTGCGCTGTTTTGGGTGAGTTCGCAGTTAAATTACTTTGTCAAAGGCGTTTTTCAGCCTCTTCAGCAATCCATTGCGCAGCTTTTTCAGCCATCATCAAGGTTGGGGAGTTGGTGTTGCCGCTGGTAATCAGTGGCATCACGCTGGCATCGACCACGCGCAGACCAACTATGCCGTGCACTTTTAAGCGGGAATCGACCACCGCCATAGCATCTTGTCGCAATCCCATTTTTGCCGTGCCTATGGGATGGAAAATAGTAGTGGCAATATCGCCAGCGAGCTTGGCCAACTCTTCATCGGTTTGATACTGCACGCCAGGTTTGAACTCTTCAGGCTGATATCTAGCGAGAGCGCTTTGTGACACGATGTTGCGAGTGACGCGCAATGAGTCTGCGGCAACTTGCCTGTCTTCAGCCGTGCTAAGATAGTTTGGTGAAATAGCGGGGGCGTCAGTAAACTGATTGCTTTTGATGTGCACGCTGCCGCGGCTGGTGGGATTCAGATTGCACACACTGGCAGTGAAAGCGGCAAAATTGTGCAAAGGCTCACCAAAAGCATCCAAACTCAACGGTTGCACGTGGTATTCGATATTCGGATACGGTTGGTTTGGCGAACTGCGCGTAAACGCCCCAAGCTGTGACGGCGCCATGCTCATGGGGCCCGTTTGCTTCAACAAATATTCCAAACCAATCTTGGCTTTACCCAGCAAACTGTTTGCCTGTGTGTTCAGGCTGATGTCTTTGCCGTTGGGCGACTTCACTTTGTAGATGCTGCGGATTTGCAAGTGGTCTTGCAGGTTCTCACCCACACCTGGTAAATCGTGCAGAACATCAACGCCTTTGTCACGCAACACTGCGCCAGGCCCAATGCCAGACAATTGCAAAAGTTGTGGAGAGCCAATGCTGCCGGCGCTCAAAATCACCTCGCCTCGGCACTGCACTGTCACCAACTCTGTACCACTCCAAACCTGCACGCCCGTGCAGCGCTGCTGCGTGCCACCAGCACCCGCCTGTGTTTCAACCACAAGCTTGGCAACCTGCGTTCCCGTCCACATTTCAAAATTCGGACGGGCATAACATGTGGGACGTAGAAACGCCTTGGCGGTGTTCCAGCGCCAGCCGTTTTTTTGGTTGACCTCAAAGTAGCCCACGCCCTCGTTATCGCCACGGTTGAAATCATCGCTTGCAGGAATACCCGCTTGCTGCGCCGCTTCCGAGAAAGCGTCCAAAATATCCCAGTGCAAGCGCTGCTTTTCGATGCGCCATTCACCACCCGCTTGGCGATACCGCAGAACTTTTTGGTATTCATCGCCATTGGCAGGGAGCAACTCTGATGCCACACCACGCGCGCCGTGTAAGGCATCACCGCCTTTGTAGTGGTCTTCGTGCAGCTTGAAATACGGCAATGCGTTGCTCCAAGTCCACGTATCGTCACCCGTCAACTTCGCCCACTGGTCGTAGTCACGCGCTTGACCGCGCATGTAGATCATACCGTTGATGCTGCTGCTGCCACCCAGCACTTTGCCGCGCGGGTAGCGCAAATGGCGACCGTTCAAGCCTGCGTCTGGCTCGGTTTTGTAAAGCCAATCGGTACGCGGGTTTCCAATGCAATAGAGATAGCCCACAGGAATGTGAATCCAGTGGTAATCGTCTCTGCGTCCCGCTTCTATGAGTAAAACGCGCTTGGAAGCATTGGCACTTAAACGGTTTGCCAGTAGACAACCAGCCGTACCGGCGCCGATGATGATGTAATCAAAAATAGGTTCAGACATAGACTGTATTACACCCGAAAGTCATAACAGCTAGCTGACGCCGCAGCGCCGGGCCGCCCCAAGCAAGGCACGACACCCTAGTGGGGCAGCGCAGTACACGCAGTGACAAGCGTGGGGGCAATTTACTTCGAGGTAGGCATCACAAACTCTGCGCCCTTGGCGATACTTGCCGGCCAGCGCTGCATGATGGATTTTTGCTTGGTGTAGAAGCGCACACCCTCTTCACCATAAGCATGCATATCGCCAAACAAGCTCTTTTTCCAACCGCCAAAACCGTGCCAAGCCATAGGCACAGGAATGGGCACGTTGATGCCGACCATGCCGACTTGGATGCGGCGGCTGAACTCACGTGCCACATTGCCGTCGCTGGTGAAGCAACTCACACCGTTGCCAAACTCGTGCGCGTTGATCAAATCGACCGCGCTGGCAAAATCTGGCACGCGCACACAGCTGAGCACCGGGCCAAAAATTTCTTCTTTGTAGATGCGCATGTCAGGCGTGACATTGTCAAACAGCGTGCCGCCCATCCAGTAACCATTTTCGGAACCTTCACCTGCGTCTTTACCAGTAAATTTGCGCCCATCAACCAGCAAATCTGCACCTTGCATTTCACCAGCCATGATGTAACCCGTGATACGTTCATATGCGGCTTTGGTGACGATTGGGCCCATTTCAGCATCCAAATGGATGCCATTTTTGATTTTCAGGGTTTTTGCTCGCGCAGCAATCATGGGGATGATTTTGTCCGCCACGTCGCCCACCAGCACGGCGACCGAAATTGCCATGCAGCGCTCGCCTGCGGAACCGTAGGCTGCGCCGATCAAAGCGTCCACCGACTGCTCCAAATCTGCATCGGGCATGACGACCATGTGGTTTTTAGCACCGCCCAAGGCTTGCACTCGCTTGCCGTGGTGCGCACCGGTTTCGTAAATGTAGTTGGCAATCGGCGTGGAGCCCACAAAGCTGACTGCCTTAACGTCTGGATGCACCAAGAGCGCATCAACCGCCTCTTTGTCGCCCTGCACGACGTTAAACACGCCGTCAGGCAAACCCGCTTGTTTGAGCAAATCCGCCATGAAGAGCGAAGCAGATGGGTCGATCGGGCTAGGTTTCAAAATAAAGGTGTTGCCTGCGGCAATAGCGACCGGAAACATCCACATCGGCACCATGACGGGAAAGTTAAATGGGGTGATGCCCGCGCACACACCCAGCGGTTGGCGCAGCGTCCAGTTGTCCATGCCAGTTGAGACCTGGTCCGTAAAGTCACCTTTGAGCAATTGCGGCATGCCGCAGGCAAATTCGACAATATCGATGCCGCGAGCTACTTCACCCTGCGCATCGGTAAACACCTTGCCATGCTCGGCTGTAATCAAGTGTGCCAACTTGTCTTTATTCGCGTTCAACAACTCCAAAAATTTGAACATCACCCGAGCGCGGCGTAGCGGCGGGGTGTCTGACCAAGCCGGAAAAGCCGCCTGCGCGGAAGCTACCGCAGCATCAACCGCAGCGCTGTCCGCCAAAGCGACGCGACCGGTTACGGCTCCTGTCGCCGGGTTAAAAACATCTTGGCTACGGTGTCGCCCCGCGATTGGGTGGCCTGACATGTAATGACCGATGTTAGTAATTGCAGATGAACTCATGCGATAGCCTCGAAATATTAAATTACAAAAATATACAATTAAAATATGCCTCTAGCCGGCGTATTTATTACCTAATTTGCTATTTATTTTATAGCAAATAATGCCGCCATGACGCTGCTATTTTAACATCCACTCATGGTCTGGATCGTTTTTAAACACCCAAAACCGATTTGGACCCGCCATCACATTAAGATAATACAAGTCATAACCATGCGGTGCGGTGACGGGATGGTAGCCTCGCGGCACCATCACGACGTCATGGTTTTCAACCGCGCAGGCTTCGTCAATGCTTCGATCGTAAGTATACACACGTTGAAAAGCAAAGCCCTGTGGTGGGTTGAGTCGGTGATAGTAGGTTTCTTCCAGCAAGGTTTCCACCGGCGGCTGCTCAACGTCGTGTTTGTGCGGCGGGTAGCTGGACGAATGGCTGGCAGGCGTCACCACCTCCACAACCAACAAATGGTCTGCGGTCGGATCATCATGCGGCAAGATATCGCAAATGTAACGGGTATTGGTGCCTTTACCGCGCACACTGCGGCGCATGCTGGCAGGGTCAATTACTTTAACAGGGTTATTTTTAGCGCCTGCAGGTGCCGTGCAAAAAGCAACTTCTGAATCACGTTCAGCGCTAACGATGACCGTTTTCCCTGCAGGAATGAAAACAGCTGCAGGCGAAGCCTCATCAAAAACACTGTTTCGCGTACCCAGATGGCTGTAAGTCTGAGAATCGACAATAACTTCGACCGTACCCGTTAAAACCACCAAACATAATTCACGGTTACCAGTTTGCACAGTTTCAGTTTCGCCCGTTTTCAAACGAACGGCACGAAAACCAACATGCGTCCAACCCGCGCGCTCAGGCGTCACGTTGACAATTTCACGCCCTTGTGGGGCAGCTTTGGCAAGCAGTGGGCTGACCATATTAGGCCTCCTGATTCAAACGGTGAACAATCACTTGCAAGGTGTCAAAACCCTTTTTAGCGTATTGGTAGCTAGGCGCAACTGCGGGGTCTTGCTCTGCTTCAACGACCAGCCAGCCTTCATAGCCCGCGCTTTTAAGCGTCGACAAAATAGCGTCATAGTCAATCACACCGTCGCCAGGCACAGTGAATGTGCCGTTGATAACGCCAGTTAAAAAACTCCAGCCGTCGTTGCGCGACTGTGCAATGACCTTGGGGCGCACATCTTTGCAATGCACGTGAACGATGCGTTTGATGTGTTTTTTAAGCGGCAAGAGTGGATCGACCGCACCACCAAAATAGGCATGACCTGTGTCGTACAGCAATCCCACGGATTGCGCGTCTGTGACCGCCATCAAATGATCCACATCCTCTGGCGACTCTACATAAGCGCCCATGTGGTGGTGGTAAGCCAAGGTGATGCCATAGGTGGATTTCAAATGTGCACCAAATGCATTCAAGCGCTTGCCATAAGCAACCCACAATGCGTCGTTGGCAAAACGAGGGCGTTTAGACACAGGCGTGTCGATCTGTCCCTGAATCGTTCCCGCGCATTCGCCGTACACTACGACCTTCACGCCGTTGTATTGCAGTTTGCTCATATGCTGTTTGCAGCGTTCGATTTCAGCGGCAATGCTGTCTGCATCAGTTTGACCCGCAGGCACTTCTGCCAAAAACCCTGAATACCAACCAGAAACACATGCCAAACCAAACTCGTCCAATTTAGCTTTCAAGCTTGGGCCATCTTTGGGAAACTTGTTGCCTAGTTCAAAGCCAACGTAACCAATTTCTTTGCCTTCCTTCAAGGCCGTTTCCAGCAAGGTCTCGCCACCCAAGGCAGGCAGGTCATCATTCATCCAGCTGATCGGATTGATGCCGATACGTACGTTCCAAGTCATGGTTTAAATTTCTTTCAGTTAACGAGTTTATAAACGTTGGCTTTTTTTAGCCTTTTCATAGCTGTTGCGAGCATCCATCACTTCTGCACGCTCTGACACCTCTGGAATTGCCACCTCCCACCAGCAGCCACCGTCAGCGGTGACCCGCGTGTGCGTGGTGTCTATCACAATCGCTTGCGTCGTCGTCGCTTTCCGCGCTTTGACCATGGCTGCTTTTAGTTCTGCTATATCTTTGACACGAACAGCCTGCGCGCCCATACTTTTGGCATGCATGGCAAAGTCGATTTGACTTGAGCTACCACCCTCTGGCACACAGTCGTCCAGCATGTTGTTAAAACTAGGCGTGCCTGAGGCGTTTTGCAGCCGGTTGATACAGCCATAACCTCGGTTATCCAGCACCACAATGATGAGTTTTTTACCCAGCATCACTGAAGTCGCAATTTCAGAGTTCATCATCATGTAAGAGCCATCGCCCACCATGACGATGACCTCTTGTTTCGGTCGCGCCATTTTGGCACCTAACGCACCCGCTAACTCATAACCCATGCAAGAGAAACCATATTCCACATGGTAGTTGCCAGGTGAACTGGCACGCCACAGTTTGTGCAACTCTGCTGGCAAGGTGCCGGCGGCGCAAACGACGACATCTTTTTTACCGCTGTCGCCATGATTGTCATTCAGCGAATCACGCACAACGCCAATGACTTCAGCATCGTAGGGCAGTACGTCTTTGGGTATGGCAGTGGTGAGTTCGGTCACGCGATTGACCCACGCTGCCGCCAATGTTTTGGCATGCTGCGTCCACTGCGCATCGGCCCTCCAATCACCCATCGCCCCATGCAGTTGCCCCAAACCCACTTTCGCGTCAGCTACCAGCGAGGTGCTATGCCATTTGGACGCATCAAAACTTTGCACATTCAAACTCAATAACTTGGCTTTGGCAAACAGAGCATGCGAACCCGTTGTGAAGTCCTGCAAACGCGTGCCAATCGCAAACACAACATCCGCTTCTGCAGCCAGGACATTGGCTGCGGGGCCGCCATCGACGCCAATAGCCCCCACATTCAAAGGATGATCCCACGGCAAACTGCTCTTACCGCCGTGTGTTTCAGCAACAGGTATGCCATGCATTTCCGCAAACGCGCGCAAAGCCTCCCAAGCTTGGCTGTAAAGGACACCGCCACCTGCAACAATGAGCGGTCTTTTTGCAGATTTAAGCAAATGGGCTGCTCGGTCTAACTCTCTCTCATCTGCAGGTGGTCGGCGAAAACGGATTAATTCTGGCTGTAGAAAATCAACTGGGCAATCAAACGCATGCGTTTGCACATCTTGTGGCAGTGCTAGGCACACCGGACCGCAATTGGCAGTATCTGTCATCACTGAAATCGCTCTAGGCAATGCCGTCAAAATTTGTTCCGCACGGGTGATGCGGTCAAAATAGCGGGTTACGGGTCTGAAGGTGTCGTTCGCGCTCCAATCACCGTTCTGAAAACTCTCAATCTGCTGCAACACAGGGTCTGGCGCTCGCGAGGCAAACGTATCGCCCGGCAACAGCAACACTGGCAAACGGTTCACATGCGCCACAGCGGCTGCAGTCACCAGATTCGTCGCGCCAGGGCCAATACTGGTGCTGACCGCCATGATGCGCTGGCGAAACTGCGCCTTGCTATACGCAATAGCCGCCAAAGCCATGCCTTGCTCGTTATGCGCGCGGTAGGTGGGTAGCTCAGCACGGTTTTGCCAAAGCGCTTCACCCAAACCTGCCACATTACCATGGCCAAAAATGGCAAAGACACCACCGCAATACGGCTCAATCGTTCCATCGTTCAATTCAACACGCAGCGCTGCAAGGTGGTGCACCAGCGCTTGTGTCATGGTCAGTCGTACAGTTTTCATAATTTAAATTTTTTGATCGCAAACATGCTGTTAAACAGCTTGACTCCGTTTACGCCAAGCGTCAACCAAAGTTGCGAAATTGTGAGCCACTTGTTTCACAAACGCATCATCGTTGATCTCGTTTTTCAACCAACTTAAAGATGCCGTTGCCCACAAAGTGCGCCCGACCATGAAGCCTTTTACGATTGGGTTTGTGGCCAGTGCAAAACTATCGGCCAAAACCTGCAATGGCTGGTTCAAACCCAAAATAACGGCACCTCGGCAATGCGGGTCTCTGTCCGCCACCAACGCTGCCAAATCCGTCCAACCTTGCGCCTGCATGGGCGCGATTTTCCACCACTCTGGTTTGACGCCTATGTTGTAGAAACGCTTGATGGATCGCAGCACCGCCGCATCTTGCGTGCCTGCTGGCATCATGGCTGTAGGGCAAATGATTTCCAACAACAATTCATTGCCACTCTCACGAGTAGCTTCCCACAGTTCCAGCACTTTTTGCTCTTGCTCCAAACGCAGCTCAAACGCATCGTCTGGGTGGTAATGAACCAAGCATTTCACCACTTGCTCTGTCGGCCAATGAATCAATGCACTGCCGATGGAACGCGTGCCATCGAACCGCAACGGTCGTGATCCGGGCAACTCAACCGGTCGCCCCACCCACCAACCACGGCCCGTGGCGCTAGCAAGTGCCTGCGCACCGTAAGCACCACCATCGATCAAGACGCCTGTATGGCCTTGCATGTTGTGACTGCGTTCAACTTGTTCGGCCGCTTGTACCAATAATTTTT
>JAYSZH010000240.1:0-6122 GCA_043738155.1 Polaromonas sp.
GTAGCGCCCAAAGTTGCAAAGACTTGTCGTTGGCTTCTTGATAATCACCCACGCGTTGTAAGACTAAATTTTGACTCTTGGAATCAAACGTCACCAGCATAGTCTCAGCAGATTTGGCATCAACCAACACAGCCACATATTCAATTTTAGGTGCAACTTTGAGCTGCGCGCTCAGCTCGTCCACCTGTTTACCCCGAATGTCGAGTTGATCGCGCAGACTAAAACCCGTCACAACGGCTAAAACGGTTGCCAAAGCACCGGCAGCCGCAGCGCTACGCCAAACCCAAAGCCCTTGCCAAACGCTACTCAGCCATGATGTTGAGTCATCGTTTTTTGCTTGATCCAATTGTCGTGCCAAGTGCATCGCCAAAGCATCTCGCTCGGCTTGCACCATGTTTTGAATACGCGTCCAAACGGCGGGTGCTGGCAAGATGGGCGATTGCAACTCCGTCATACCAGACAGCCGACCTTGCCACACCAAAGCGGCAGCCCGCACGGTGGCATTGTCGCGCGAGATGGCTTCAAAGCGACGTCGTGCCCCACCGCGCAGGGTGCCAAGCGCGTAGTTTGCGGCTAAGCGGTCTAAAGTTTGAGGATATTTACTGAGATTCATAATCTTAAAACTTCTACTTAAGCCTAGGCAAAACGTGCCATACAACCACGCAACTGCTCCAGGCCACGGCGAATCCAGGTCTTCACCGTGCCCAGTGGGAGCTTGAGTTGTTCTGCCAAGTCACTGTGACTTAAATCGCGCAAATAGGCCAAGCTCACCACTTCACGCTGTTTGTTATCTAGTTGGTTCATGCATTGCTGTAAAGCCCAAGCTTGCTCGCTGGCCAATGCTGTATTCATCGGATTGGGCGCATCGCCTTCAATCGTGTCGCTCAAATACTCGTCCAACTCTTGCGTCAAATGCATACGTTCCGATGCACGTCTGCGCAAAAAATCAAGTGCGCGGCTACGCACAATCAAACCCATCCAAGCCATAGGCGGGCTAAGGCTAGCGCGATAATCTGACGCCGCGCGCCAAATGTGCAGATAAGCCTCTTGCAACACGTCTTCTGCCCACTCGCGCTTGTTCACCACACGCAACGCCAAACCAAAAAGTTTGGACGAAGTCATGTCGTAAAGCGCTTTCAAAGCGGCTTCGTCTTGCTTGGCCATTCGGTCTAGGAGTGTCATCAGGTCACTGTCTGCTTGGTTGGTTTGTATTGCGTCCATGACTACATTGTCACTGAAATATACGCATCTACCAAACCAATGGATTCAAAAACCACATGAAATAAATTAACTCATAAAGTTGAATCCAATCGCTTACAAGCCCTCGTATTAAAAGAATCGCTACTGATTTAGTGCGATATGAACCTTTAACTTATTAACCACGAAGGAAGCCATCATGAAATCTTTGATCTTGAACACAGCCACCAACCCCATCATTGCCTCACGCCGCTCGTTCATGGGCAGCGCTGGCATGTTGTCAGCAGGCGCTGTGGCGCTCTTGGCTGGTAAAGACTCGCTTGCCCAAGCCATGGGTGGTGATATGTCCAAAGACGCTGCCATTTTGAACGTTGCCTTGGGTTTAGAGCACGAAGCTATCAACGCCTACCAGCTAGGTGCCTTGAGTGGCTTGCTGCAAAAACCCGTACTCGACATCGCCGTCTCCTTCCAAAGCCACCACAAAGGCCATCGCGACGCCTTGATTGCCACCATTCAAAAAATGGGCGGAACACCTGTGGCAGAAAAGAAAATTGATGAGTATGCCAAAGCCCTCAAAGCCGACACCTTGAAAAACCAAGGCGATGTGTTGGACTTGGCTGCACGTTTGGAGCTAGGTGCTATCAATGCCTACTTGGGCGTGATTCCAGCCTTTGGTAGCAAAGACTTGGCAAAAATCGCAGGCCGTTTGGCAGCTGACGAAACCATGCATTTCACGATTTTGACCAATGCTTTGGGGCGTCCTTTGCCAGTTGGCGCATTGACTTTCGGTGCTTGATGCGTTCGCATAATTACCGCATCGTCGTCGGTAGCCTGCTGCTGACGACGGCTACTTTCGCCATGGCGCAATCAAGCACAAGCACTGCTGGTAGCGCTATCAAAGGCAAAGAAATTTACGATGCCAGATGCAGCGCCTGCCACAGCGTGGATGACAATCGCGTAGGCCCATTACACCTTGGTGTGTTTGGACGCAAAGTGGGTGGCGTTAAAAGTTATCGATACTCAGACGCTTTGAACAAGAGCAAAGTGGTTTGGAGTCGTGATACCTTGACAGCTTGGCTGGCAAACCCTGAAATGTTGATACCTGGTCAACGCATGGGTTACGCCATGGATAATGCGCAAGACCGCGAAGATGTGGTGGCGTATTTGGCGACGCTAAAAGCGATCAAGTAACTCGCTCATATATAAGTATTAAGTACGCAGAGTACGTAGCTGCTTTTACAAATCAGCAAACGGTGTCAAAGGCGCAAGTGCAGAAAACTGTGCTGTGCGCTTTTCTTTTGCCGCCACAATGGCTTCACGCACATGCGCGTTGCTCCAGATCGCACCTTGCAGCCAACCCATTTGTTTGAGCGAGTCTTCCACCGAATGATCTCGCGTGTAATGAATGGCTTGTTTAGTGCCCCAAATGGCTATCGGCGGTTTGCTGGCGATTTCTTTGGCACACTGCATGGCAGCGGCTAGCATCTCGTCATTCGTTTCAAAAACCTCATTCACCAAGCCATACATCAGCGCTTTGTCCGCTTTCAAACGTCTGCCGGTGTAGGCCAGTTCTTTGACCACGGCTTCGGGCATCAGTTTAGGCAAACGCTGCAGTGTGCCCACGTCTGCCACCATACCGATGTTGATTTCTTGAATGCAGAAAAACGTGTCTTTGGTTGCATAACGAATGCAGCACGCCGTCACCATATCCACCGCACCACCAATGCACCCGCCTTGAATTGCCACAATGACAGGAATACGCAGCGACTCTAGCTTGGTAAACGTGGCTTGCAAGTCAGTGAGCGAATCAAAAATTGCGGCACGACCTTCCGGGCTTTGATCGTCCATTTGAATGGCATTTGAAAAGGTATCCAGCGACATGCCCGCGCTGAAATGTTTGCCTGTGCTTGATATCACCAAAGCGCGCGCCGAGCCATCACGTTGAATATGCGTCAACACCTCGTCCAGCTCCCGCCAAAAGGAGGGGTTCATGGTGTTCATCGCATCAGGGCGATTGAGCACCAGGTGGGCGATATGGTCGGTGATGGAAAGGTTAAAGCAGCTTAGATGAGTCATCTATTGACTATAAATTATTCAAGCTGGTTCAACCAGTCACACTTGAGACGCTGATGGTTGTGCGCGGCAACACGCCAACCGATATACACATTGGGCAAGGTCATGCCCAGCAAGCATATCGGCAGCAACCACTCGGCTTCCAGCGCAACAGCTGGCAACCACCCCACCCATGCCATGACCCACAGAATCAACACCCAATCCAGCAATTGGTATTCAAAAGGATGCTCAGCTTTGTGCGCAACGTGCCATTTTTTGATGCGCTGCAGCATTTTCAGCGAGACTGGATGCCATAGATGGTGGATCATAGAAACCTCCTTCCAGAAGTCTCAATGTAAGCCAGCAGTAAGCTTCCGTCAAGGCGCTTTTGCTGGCTTTGACATGAATTTCGCCACTTATTTAACGGTAATCACATCTCTGTGCATAGGTGCTAATTTAGCCAAAAGTTGATTCTGGCTGCTAAAGGCAATACCTTGTGCATCCATGGATTTTTGCAGCACCTCAACCAAAGCGTTGAAGTCCGTTTTGGTGATGTCCATATTGCTGTGCGCTGATTTCATGTCCGCGCCTTTGTACACGCACGGACCGCCAGACACTTGGCAGATTTGATCCACCAATTGTGATTTCAAATTAGCCACGTTGGCTTTTTTGAAGGCTTCAGCCAGACGCGGATCCGCTTGCAAACGGGGCACAAAATCGTCCATGAGCTTGACCAAGCCGGCTTTTTCACCGAAAGCTTGGTACAAAGCTGGGCTTGAAGTCGTTGTTTGTGCGGATGCTGTGGTCGCAAAACCCGTCAACACAGAAGCTAGCGCCATAGAAGCGATGAGAATTGTTTTTTTCATGATATTTTCCAATGATCTAATAGGTTGAAAAGTTAAATATGATTTTTAAAACGCAATTTGCCCAGACAAATACACGCCCGTTTGCTTTTTCGGTGTGATGCCCGGAATAATGCGTCCCAAGTCAACATAAGCCAACGTTAAAGACACGTTTTTGCTAGGCGCCCAAGCGATGAAAATGTCTTTCCAAGCTTCTTCTTTCAATGCGCCACCCAAGCCCGCTGCGCGACCCAGGGCTTCTAAATTGTTAGGTTTGCCACGGTATTCCGCACCGATGGCGACGTTTTTGCTCAACAAATAGGCGATTGAAAACTCAGGCACGATGCTTCGGCTGTTTTTACCCGGTGCGCCTGAACCAAAACCCAGCAAGCCGTTTTGATTCGCGTTGGTAGAGCGCAGTGTGGCGTTGACCAGCACGCTTTGTGCCAAAAACAACTTGGTGGCGCTGATGTACACATCAGTTCCCGAGGTTTTTGTGCCCAAGAAGTCCAAAACCGAGCCAATCGAGCCCGGTTTCACCGATTTGTATTCCACACCCACCGCGATTTGCGGCATCAACGAGTCGCTGTCCAGCACCGCATCGCCCGCAATACGCACTTTTGCGCCAACGATGTCCATGTTGATGTGCTGCCCCGGTGTGATGCCAAAAGGCGCAATACCATTGAGTGCAATCGCTGGCGAAGCATCAAAATCTTGCCGCGCCAGGGACAACTCAACGCGGTTTTGGATACCCACCGCCACGCCGTAAGTCTTCAAGCCGTAATCTTGCGTTTTGGCAGCGGTCACATTGGCGCTGAAGCCAATTTCGCCATCTTCCGCATTGCTGCCAATGACCGCCCAAGGCGTCAACCCACCGCCCGCCGCGCCGTCAATGCTGCTGACGCCGCCTGTGAGCAGCAATTTACCAGTGTCCGCTTGTGCGTTTAAGCCCGTTAAGCCTAGCAATAAGCCAGCTGCCAACGCGTTGAGTCTTGCGCTTGAATGTTTCATGTTGAATGTCCTAGTACGTTGAAAAAAGGTTGAAAAATGTGGTGTACACCGCTGGTACATCTTTATTACGCAGGTACTTTACGCTTGGATTCAACTTTTTACAGAAACTTCACTGAATGACCCTTTGAATCAATTTTTCCTCTTTTTCACGTTTACTCTTCCTGCATCTGCATGACCAAATCATGCACAACATCCACTGGATTCTGCGGCGAATCGCCCACGGCGCGCTCTAACTCCCCATCCGATGTCACCAGACCGCCCACCCGTACCCCCAGCAAACGCAGCCGCTTGTCCAGTGGAATCCGCTTCAAACACAGCCCCGCCGCTTGGCGTATGGTTTTCGGATCTGCTGTGTAAACATCCAGCGTCTGGTCGCGCGTCGCGGCTTTGAAATCGTCGTAGCGCAGCTTGATGCCAATGGTTTTTCCCAAATAACCTTTGCGTTGCAGGTCGCCCGCCAGCTTGTCGCACAGCTCGGTAAAAATCGCGCCCAGCTCGGCTTTGTCGCGCACGGCGTGTAAATCGCGGTCAAAAGTGGTCTCCCTGCTGATGGACACCGGCTCACTGCTCAAAGAAATCGGGTTGTCGTCACGCCCCCAACTGGCTCTGTGCAGCCACGCCCCCGTGCTTTTACCAAAGTTGGCGACCAGCCAGGCTTCGTCTTTTGCCGCCAGTTCGCCAATGGTGGTGATGCCGTTGTTGATGAGTTTTTCATCCATTTTCGGACCCACGCCGTTGATTTTTCGGCAGGTCAGCGGCCAGATGCTGGTTTGCAGGTCTTCTTCCAAAACAACCGAGATGCCGTTAGGTTTGTTGAACTCGCTGGCCATTTTGGCGAGCAGCTTGTTGGGCGCCACGCCCACAGAGCAGGTCAACCCCGTGCGCTCAAAAATCGTCTGCTGAATCAACTTCGCCAGCGCCCTGCCACCCTGCCGTTGCCCGCCCGGCACGTCGGTGAAATCGATATACACCTCGTCCACCCCCCGGTTTTCCATCAGCGGCGTGAATTCAAGAATCGTC
>JAYSZH010000241.1:0-2453 GCA_043738155.1 Polaromonas sp.
CCAAAACCCATCGTACGGCATCCATGATGTTGGATTTGCCGCAACCATTGGGACCAACCACACCGACCAACTGACCTGGTAGATGAAAAGTAGTAGGTTCAGCGAAAGACTTGAATCCTGAAAGCTTGATAGAAGAAAGACGCACTGAAATCCCTGTATTTTTTTAAATTTTACCTGAGACCATCCCTACAAAAAGCTCAAAAATACCCAAAAAAGTCCATAAAACCCAAAAAGACCTTACTCAGACGGGATAATGGCTGGCTATGAATCCATTGCTTACAAAATTACAGCCTTACCCGTTTGAGCGCCTCAAGCAACTTTTTCAGTCCGTCACACCTAACCCAGCCTTCAAACCCATCAGTTTAGGCATTGGTGAACCCAAGCATGCCACCCCAGAATTCATCAAAACGGCACTTTCGGGCTCTTTAATTGGCCTAGCCGCCTACCCAGCCACGGCGGGAGAACCCGCTTTGCGCGAGGCTTTTGCCGCTTGGTTGTTGAAACGCTACGCTTTGACTGTCAACCCTGCAACGCAGGTTTTACCCGTCAATGGCTCGCGCGAGGCCTTGTTTGCGTTCACCCAAGTTATCGTCGATCCCACTAAAACCACTGCGACAAACGGGGCAACTCAGCTTCCCATCGTCGTTTGCCCCAACCCGTTCTACCAAATCTACGAAGGTGCAGCGCTTTTGGCGGGCGCCGAGCCGTATTACGTCAACAGCGACCCAGCCCGTAATTTCGGGGTAGATTGGGACAAGGTGCCCGCTGACATTTGGGAACGCACGCAGATGATCTTTGTCTGCTCACCCGGCAACCCTGCCGGCGCGGTGATGCCGCTGGACGAGTGGCAAAAGCTTTTTGCTCTGTCTGACAAATATGGTTTTGTCATCGCCAGTGACGAGTGTTACAGCGAGATTTACTTCCAAGATGGCGTGCCACCGCCCTTAGGTGGTCTAGAAGCTGCTTATAAATTAGGCAGGACTGACTTCAAAAACATCGTTTCCTTCACCAGCCTGTCCAAGCGCAGCAACGTGCCGGGCATGCGCAGCGGCTTTGTGGCGGGTGATGCAGCCATCATGAAACAGTTTGCGCTGTACCGAACCTACCACGGCAGCGCGATGAGCTTGGTCGTGCAAGCCGCCAGCAAAGCGGCATGGAGCGATGAGGAACACGTCATCGCCAACCGTGCCCTGTACCGCGACAAATTCATGCAAGTCACCCCGCTTTTGGCAGAGGTGTTGGAAGTTGCACTGCCAGATGCTGGTTTTTACTTGTGGGCCAAAATTCCAGCGAAGCTGAAATTAGACGACGCCGCATTCGCCAAAGCGCTGCTTGCCCAATACAATGTGACGGTGCTGCCTGGCAGCTACTTGGCGCGTGAGGCGAACGGCATCAACCCCGGCGATAACTATATTCGCATGGCTTTGGTGGCGAACACACAGGAATGCGTGGAAGCGGCAAAGCGCATCGTTCAATTCATCAAATCTCTGTAAATATTTACAAATTTTCTTCAAATTAACTGTAATTCAACATGACACAACAACTGCAAAACATCATCGATGCCGCTTGGGAAGACCGTGCAAATATTTCTGTTGGCACTGCCAGCGCTGAAATTCAAGACGCTGTCGAACACGTCATCTCCAGCCTCAACAATGGTCAATTGCGCGTTGCCACCAAGCAAGCTGTCGGTCAATGGACTGTGCACCAATGGATCAAAAAAGCTGTGCTGTTGAGCTTCCGCCTGAAAGACAACGTCGTGATGCAAGCTGGCGATTTGGCTTTTTACGACAAAGTGCCAACCAAGTTCGCCCATTTGTCTGAGGCCGAACTCAAAGCCACCGGCGTGCGAGTCGTCCCGCCAGCTGTGGCGCGTCGTGGCAGCTACATCGCAAAAGGCGCGATTTTGATGCCTAGTTTTGTCAACATCGGCGCATATGTCGATGAAGGCACGATGGTTGATGCATGGGCCACTGTTGGTTCTTGCGCGCAAATCGGCAAACACGTGCATTTGTCTGGTGGCGTGGGCATTGGCGGCGTGTTGGAGCCCATGCAAGCGGGTCCGACGATTATTGAAGACAACTGCTTCATTGGCGCACGCTCTGAAGTGGTTGAAGGCGTGGTTGTTGAAGAAAACTCCGTGCTCGGCATGGGCGTTTACATCGGCCAAAGCACCCCGATTTATGACCGCGAAGCTGACACCATCACCTATGGCCGCGTGCCAAGTGGTTCAGTCGTGGTGAGCGGCAATTTGCCCAAAGCCGGCGGAAAATACAGCTTGTATTGCGCAGTCATCGTCAAAAAAGTCGATGCGCAAACCCGCTCTAAAACAAGCATCAACGATTTGCTACGTGATTAAACCGAGATTACCAATTAGCACCAGTACTGTCATTCCCGCGAAGGCGGGAATCCACATGCGCCGCCATGGATTCCCGCCTTCGCGGGAATGACGGTAC
>JAYSZH010000242.1:0-17226 GCA_043738155.1 Polaromonas sp.
CTCTAAAAGCCGGTTTTTAGGCATTTACACCCCGTAGCGATCCCGATACGACTTGATCGCCGCCTCATGCACCTGCTGCGCGGGGTCGGCGGTGGTGGCGAGGTAATCCAGCAAATCCTTCAAACTCGCAATCGTGCAGACCTGCATGCCCAGTTCGTTCCGCACATATTGCACCGCACTGTAGGGCACATCCAAGGTTGCGCCAGCGGCGTTCTTTTCTGTGGCTTTTTCCTGTCTGTCCAAAGCAATCGCCACCGCTGCAGGGGTCGCACCGGCGGCTTTGATGAGGGCGATGGACTCGCGGGTGGCAGTGCCAGCGGACATCACGTCGTCGACGATCAGGACGCGGCCTTGCAGCTTGGCCCCGACCAGCGTGCCGCCTTCGCCATGGTCTTTGGCTTCTTTGCGGTTGTAGGCAAAGGGCACGTTGCGGCCTTGGCGCGCCAGTTCCACCGCCACGGCTGCTCCCAACGGGATGCCTTTGTACGCGGGGCCAAAAATCATGTCGAACTCGATGCCGCTGGCCATCAGGCTTTTGGCGTAAAACTCTGCCAATTTGCCCAGTTTTGCGCCATCGTCAAACAAACCGGCGTTGAAAAAATAAGGGCTCAGACGCCCCGCTTTGGTTTTAAACTCACCAAATCCCAAAACGCCGCATTCCAGGGCGAATTTGACGAAATCCTGAGCCAAGTTATCTAAATTAGCTGTATTGTTCTTATTCATAGTTCTTAGTTGTTTTATCTTTTGTCGTTTCATTTATGTCCAAAAAACTCTTCAAACTCACCAGTCTCAACCTCAACGGCATCCGCTCCGCCAGCAGCAAGGGCTTGGCCGCTTGGATTGAAAAGTCACAACCCGATTGTATTTGCGTCCAAGAGGTCAAAGCGCAGTATGAGGACGTGAAGGACAAGTTTGAGGAAATAGCGGGCATGAAAGGCTATTTTCACTTTGCGGAGAAAAAAGGCTACTCTGGCGTGGGCGTGTACACCAAAGAGACGCCGACCGAGGTGATCGTCGGTATTGGCAACAGCGCGGAATTTGCAGAGTTTAATGCCGAAGGCCGCTATGTGGAGCTTCGTTTTGACACACCTTCGCGCAAATTTTCCATCATCAGCTGCTATTACCCCAGCGGCTCGTCGGGAGAAGAGCGGCAACAAGCCAAATTTAGGTTTTTGGCGCTGATTTACCCGCATTTGATGCAGCTAAAAACCGAGCGCGAGTTTATTTTGTGCGGCGACATCAACATTGCGCACCAAGAGGCCGATTTGAAAAACTACAAAGGCAACAAGAAAAACAGCGGCTTTTTACCCGAAGAACGCGCCTGGATGACGCAGTTGCTGCATGAAGAAAACGGCGGTCTGAAGGATGTCTACCGCCTGCTGCAGCCCGACACGACCGAGACTTGTTACACGTGGTGGAGCAACCGTGGTCAAGCCTATGCGAACAACGTGGGGTGGCGGCTGGACTACCACTTGGCTACGCCAAAAGTAGCACTTTTAGCCAAACACGAGGAAATTTACAAAGCCGAACGCTTTTCAGACCATGCGCCTATGACGATCAGTTACGATTTTTCTAGCTTCTAGTTGTTGTATTGGTGATTTACCTACACGTATTGCCCTGCTTTGATGGCATCATACAAACAAGTCAATGATATTCATTTGGAGTAAATCGCATGGGAGCAAATAGCATGAAAAAATCACTCAAACTCATTTTGGGCAGCGCAGCCATGGCTGTTTTGGCGGCTTGCAGCGGTAGTATCGACGACTCATTCTTTCAGGCTGACGCCATCACGCCGGGCGTAGGCAATGTTTGCATTGAGGGCGCGCTGATTTCGCCCAACGGCAACGAAGCCAAAGAAACCGTCTCTCGTCTACGCCAGTTTTACGGCAGCACAGCCACCACTGACACCACAGTGCATGCCGCCGTTGGTTTTGAGGCAACCTGCACCGCTTACAAAGACAAGCCTGCGGCCAATACCATCATCACCAACGATTACTACAAAAACACGGTCATTCCTGCTACCAAGATTTGATGGTGTCGCTGGGCCATTGTTCGGCTAGCTAGCCTTTATGATGGCGGTATGACTACCAGCCATCCAGTTACTGCCGATTCCATCCCGCCCACGGCTGCCACGTCAGCCAAGCCCAGCTGGGCGCAAACCCTCAAAGTTTACCTAGAACCGCCCACGCTGCGCATGCTGCTGCTGGGCTTTGCAGCAGGGCTACCGCTTTTGCTGGTTTTAGGCACACTCAGCTTTCGCCTGCGCGAAGCGGGCATTGACCGCACCACCATTGGTTTTTTAAGCTGGGTCGGCTTGGCTTATGGCTTCAAATGGGTTTGGTCACCGCTGGTGGACAGAATGCCGATCCCGCTACTTACCACCTGGTTGGGTCGCCGCCGCAGTTGGCTGCTGTTGTCGCAACTCGTGATCATGACGGGATTGATGGGCATGGCGGTCACGAATCCGCAGAACGATTTACAAAGTATGGTGTGGTTTGCCGTGGCCGTGGCGTTTGGCTCTGCCACGCAGGACATCGCGCTGGACGCCTACCGCATTGAGTCTGCCGACGTTGACCGCCAAGCCGCGATGGCCAGCGCCTACATGACGGGCTACCGTATTGCGATGATTTGGGCGGGGGCTGGTGTGTTTTGGGTGGCGGCTTTTGCCGAAGTTGCGCCAGTCGCGTCAGTAGCCAGTGCTGCAGGGGAAGTAGCCAAGGTCGTTTACCAACACAGCGCGTGGCAAACGGCTTATTTGGTCATGGCGGCATCCATGCTTTTGGGTGTCATTACCGTGTTTTGGTCGCCCAAACCGGCAGAACGCGCGTTTATTCCTGCTAAAAACGCCGCAGATTGGCTCAAAGGCGCGTTGATCGAACCGTTTGCCGACTTCATTCGCCGCTACAAATGGCATGCCGCGTTGATTTTGGCGCTGATCGCCACCTACCGCATCTCTGACGTGGTGATGGGCATCATGGCGAACCCGTTTTATGTCGATATGGGCTACACCAAGCTGGAAGTGGCGAATGTGACCAAGGTCTTCGGCGTCATCATGACGCTGGTGGGCGCGTTCATTGGCGGCGTGCTGTCCATGCGCTTTGGGGTGATGCGGATTTTGATGTTGGGCGCGGTGTTGAGCGCGGTCAGCAACCTGCTGTTCGCTTGGCTGGGTGGCCGTGGGCACGATGTCACGGCGCTGGTGTGGGTGATTTCGGCTGACAATTTGTCCAGCGGTATTGCCTCAGCTGCGTTTATTGCCTATTTGTCCAGCCTGACGAACATCAACTATTCTGCCACTCAATACGCGCTGTTCAGCTCCATGATGCTGCTGTTGCCGAAGTTTATAGCGGGTTATTCGGGCAAATATGTCGATGCCTTTGGCTACATTGACTTTTTCACCGCCACCGCGATGTTGGGTGTGCCGGTGCTGCTGCTGGTTTGGCTGGCGGGGCGTATCAAAACCTCGGAAAACAGTTGAAAATCTGCTCAAATATGACCATAGCCGGCGTATTTATTAACTATTTAGCTATAAAAATCATAGTGAAATGGCGTCAAAACTAAGCTGAACATGTGTTTACATAACTTTACCGCAGCTTCATCGCCCAAAATTGGCGTTAAGCGCATGATTCAGCGTTATCGCTACGCCACAGCAGCACTGCAACTTTGCCCTAAATGACTATGACACAACAGCTTTTGATGATTGAAGACGACGCCCGCTTGGCCAACATGGTCAGCGAGTACTTGCACCAAGCCGGCTTTGAGGTCGCCCACGCGCTGGATGGCGCGAGTGGGTTGGCGGCTTTGCAAAATCCCGTTTCAAATACCGCACCGCCGGCTCTGGTGGTGCTGGATTTGATGTTGCCTGACATGGACGGTTTGGAGATTTGCCGTCGTATTCGTGCCTTGGGCGGCGCTTTGGCCAGAACGCCTATTTTGATGCTGACCGCCAAGGGCGACCCGATGGATAGGGTCATTGGTCTAGAGGTGGGCGCAGACGATTATTTGGCCAAACCCTTTGAACCGCGTGAGCTGCTGGCCCGTATTCGCGCGATCTTGCGCCGCAGTGCTGAGGTGGTAACATCTGCGGAGCTGAACGACCACCAGCCGATTTTGCGCTTTGGCAGTCTGGATATTGACCGCGATGCCCGTATTGTGAGCTTGGCGGGCAAAGAGGTTGATTTGACTTCTTACCAGTTCGACTTGTTGCTGGCGGTGGCCGAACGCGCGGGGCGTGTGCTGACCCGGGATCAAATCATGGAGGCGGTGCGTGGCCGTGAGTTGGAAGCGTTTGACCGCTCCATCGACGTGCACATGGGCCGCATCCGCGCGGCGATTGAGGTGGATGCGAAGGATCCGAAGCGGATTTTGACGGTGCGCGGTGTGGGCTACGTCTTCGCCAAGCAGCAGGATTGAGATATGACCCCCACGCTTGCCACTTTGTGTGCTGCGCTGCCCCCCGAGGGGGCTGTCCCGCTAGATTTCAAATGTAGAGGCGGCCTGTCGGCGGGACGCGCTTTATGAACACGACACCTCACCAACCCTTCTTCAACCGCCTTTACGTCCGCATTTGGCTGGCGGTGGTGTTGTCTGTGGCGGTGTTGATTTTCTTGGTCGGCTGGGCATGGCGCGAGAGTGCAGAGCGCAAATTGGCAGACTACAGTTCTTCGCCCGTGGTGCGCGAGGTGGTGGTGCGCAATGCCGCTGGCGAGGTGGTCGGCACAGCCACCGCCGCACCGCGTGTGCCGGGCATGGGCGCGGGCACCGAGTTTTCAGTCAAGTTGAACCAGCCTTTAGCCGCTGGCGAAGTTGTGGGCATACAAATGCCACGAGCGCGCCGCTTGAACCCGCAAACGGGCGAGTTGGAGCAAATTTCTCCGCAAGAATTGCGTGAAAGAATGGGTCGCGCGGGTCGCATGAACCGTCTAGATCGCCCAGATAGGGCTGAACCACCTTTCGGCATGGGCGGCCCGCCAGGCGGCCCTGGGGATAAAAGTTGGTTCAAACCACCTTTTGGCTTCGTGTGGATGCTGATATTGGTTGGCCTCGCCGTGGCGCTGGGCACCTACCCGCTGATTCGCCGCTTGACCAAGCGCTTGAACACCCTGCAAAGCGGCGTGGAGCAATGGGGGCAGGGCGATTTGTCCACCCGCGTCAAAGTCAGCGGTCACGACGAAGTGGCTTTTTTGGCGGAGCGGTTTAACACAGCAGCCAGCCGGATTGAAGCCTTGGTGGGCTCGCACAAATCGCTGCTGGCCAATGCATCGCATGAGCTGCGCTCGCCGCTAACCCGCATCAAAATGGGGCTGGAGCTGCTCAATGGCTCGCAATCTGATGCAGCGATTCAGCGCTTGAAAGACGAAATCAGCCGCAATATCAACGAGTTAGACCAGCTGATCGCTGAAATCTTGCTTGCCAGCCGGCTGGATTCTGCACAGGCGGATGTGGGCACGTTTGAAACCGTCGATTTGACGGGCTTGGCGGCGGAAGAGTGTGCCAAATCGGGCGCGGATCTACAGGTATTGTCCGAATCTGCCATCGCCGTGCAAGGTGTGCCCAAGCTGCTGCGCCGCTTGATGCGCAATTTGCTGGAAAACGCGAACCGCTATGCGATCAAGAACGCGGCAGCGGCTGGTACTGAGTCTGTCGTCCTGACCCTAGCTATTGAAGTTAACAATGAAGCAGGGGGAGATAGCAAAAACGCAGTTTTGCGTGTGACAGACCACGGCCCGGGTGTACCCCCAGAGCTGCGCGAGCGTATTTTCGAGCCGTTTTACCGCGCTCCAGGTGCGAGCGAGCGCGACGGCGGCGTCGGTTTAGGCTTGGCTTTGGTCAAATCCATCGCCCAGCGCCACGGCGGCAGTGTGCGGTGTGAGGCGGCAGCGTCAGGGCAGGGGGCTTGTTTTGTGGTGACCTTGCCGGTTTAAGCGCTTTAAATCCCCCCTAACCCCCCTTTTTCAAAGTGGGGAAAAAGTCAGAAGAAGTGACCTTTGCGATAGTCTTCCCACTTTGTAAAAGGGGGATTGAGGGGGATTTATCTGGTGATTTATGGATAATCAAGCTTTAAGCTAAATATTTATCATGGGCAATCGACTCTCACAAATCGCCACCCGCACGGGCGACGCTGGCACCACGGGGCTGGGGGACAACACCCGCGTCTCCAAACACCACCTGCGGGTACACGCCATGGGCGATGTGGACGAGCTGAACTCGCACATTGGCGTGCTGCTGTGCGAAACCCTGCCCGATGGCGTGCGGCATGTGTTGGTGGAAATCCAGCACCAGCTCTTCAATTTAGGGGGTGAATTGTCGATTCCAGGCTTTGAGCTGCTTAAAAGAGAGGCAATCGTCGATTTGGATGAAGCGCTGGACACCTACAACGCGACCTTGCCCAAATTGGCTGAATTTATCCTGCCCGCCGGCAACCGCGCTGCCTCACAAGCACACGTCTGCCGCACCGTGGCGCGGCGGGCGGAGCGGGCGGTGGTGGCTCTGGGTGAGTCTGAAACCATCAACGACTCACCCCGCCAATACCTGAACCGCCTGAGTGATTTGATGTTTGTGCTCTCGCGCGTGCTCAATAGAATGGAAATTGACGGCAAAGTGGGCGACGACGTGTATTGGAAAAGCGAACGCATGGCGCGTGCGGCGGTTGATGAAGGCGTTGTTTAAATGCGGTTAAAGCTGCTTTTTGCTATTGTATTTATAGCTATTCAGGCAATAAATACGCCGGCTACAGCTCAAAATAAGGCCGAAAATGACCCCAAAAATACCATTTTTTGTAAAAAAATGGCTAGCCACCTGCCTGGCGTGTCGCAAAACCTGTGCGTACAAGCCAATTTGGTCGATACGGGCGCACGCTCCGTCAAAGGCGCGCCGCTGCTGAAACGCGACGTGATCACGCTGGGCGACGACCCAGCCAGCCCGGCCAAGCTCAAGGTCATGGTGGTGGGTGGCATCCATGGGGACGAGCTGTCGTCCAGCGCGCTGGCGCTGAATTGGATCAAACTCGCCACGCAATCATCTACAAATCAAGCGCCCAATAATGTGCCCAATAACGCCATTTCAAACACGCCCGCCAGCTTTGCCGGCGGCATCCACTGGCGGTTTATCCCCATGCTCAACCCCGATGGGCTCACCAACGTGCCCGCCAAGCGGGTGAATGCGAACGGCGTCGACCTGAACCGCAACTTTCCCACCCCCAATTGGGCGCGTGATGCCAAAATCTACTGGGAGCAGCGCACCAAAAAAGACCCGCGCCGCTGGCCGGGTAAAGAGCCACTGTCAGAGCCCGAATCCAAGTTTTTGCACGATGAAATGGCCATTTTCAAGCCCAATTTGATCGTCAGCATCCACGCGCCCTACGGCGTACTCGACTTTGATGGCCCGACCGTGCCACCGTCGAAACTGGGGCGCTTGTACCTTGACCAGGTCGGCATCTTTCCTGGCTCTCTGGGCAACTACGGCGGCGTGCACAAAGGCATGCCTGTGGTGACCATTGAGTTACCCAATGCCCAGCGCATCCCGCTAGACAGCGAAACCCGCCAAATGTGGGTGGATTTGCTGCGCTGGATGGGGGAGCGGCTCAAGTGACATTGCAAAAATGAACCTTTTGGCCGCTTTTTTGATATCAGTCAGCTGAGAAAAGGGCTCTAAAAATGCCATTTGACTGTCGTACAGGTGTTGAAAACCAGTAAGAAAATGTGTATTTGTACTGGAAAAGGTCAAAACTTCGACGGGTAAAAGAGCTAAAAGCTTTGTTTGTATCCAGAATACGTTTGTTAAAAATGTATTCGAAGGTACTACCATGCGGTTTAGGTTAAATTTAATTAAAACGTCTTCAAAAGCAGTAATTTGCGATGGATTTGCAAGAAATGCGTGCTGTCAATCCGCACACTTGCTGTTACGTTTGACTTTTGCTTTGCTCTGTTTTGGCGCACTGCCAAACTTGGCGCATGCCGCAGCGGTTGCCTGCGCACCACAAACTGGGTATACAAATTGCCTACGTTACACGTATTCTGGTGCTTCGCAGGCTTTCGTTGTTCCCGCTGGGGTGACGCAAATCAAAACTACGCTCTGGGGCGCCGGAGGGGGTGGTTCAATGCCGGCTAGTGGAAACTCCGCTGGCGGTGCTGCGGGTGGCTTTGCTGAAGGGGTGGCGACAGTAACACCCAGTAGCAGTCTCACAATTACTTCGGGTCAGGCAGGTATTGCAACTGGAACAACGCGGACATACGGGCAAGGCGGCGCGGGTGGTCCTGGGCGGAATCGCGATCCTCTCGCCAATCCACAAAGCAACGGGTCTTCTGGCGGTGGCATGAGCGGGGTGTGGAGTGGTGCAGAATTTGTTGTAGGTAATGCGCTGATCGTTGCGGGCGGTGGTGGAGGCTCAGCTTTCTGGACAGATCAGCCTGCGGCCAGCAGACCGGTCGCTGGCGCGGGCGGTGGTCTCAACGGTGTGAATGGCACGTCAAGTTTCAGCGGCCTTGGAGGCACGCAAGTGGCGGGTGGAGCAGCTGGTTTGCCAGTTGCATCCTGTAGTCCGGCAGCAGGTTCAAGTGCGGGTTTGCAATTGCGTGGTGGTGATGGTTGCTGGCCTACAGTGGCTGGCGGCATACCGTTTCAATATGAAGGCGGCGGCGGCGGTGGCGGTGGTTGGTTTGGCGGCGGCGGCGGTGTCGCGCAGAACAGCAACAATCCGGTGGCGCCGACTTCAGGTTATGCCGGCCCTGGCGGCGGCGGTTCTGGTTATTTGAGTGCATTGGTTGCAGGTGGCGTGTTGACGGCTGGAGCCGCTCCGACATACACGGTTGGTTCAACAGCGCTACCACCTCAGACAGCGCACGTCCTTTATATCGCTGGTATTGGGCGAGGGGGTGCTGCAGAAACCACGCAGAATGCTGTTGCAGGCAATGGTGAGGTCATCATCCAGTGGTCACAACCGATTATTCGTTTGCAAAAAGTCTTGCCGGGTGGCCGTGCCGTGGCTGCAGATCAGTTTACTTTAATAATCAGTGGTGCTAACGGCCCGGCCTCGGTGCTCACCACTGGCAGCGGTACCACCGCTACAGGTATCGCAACATTAAGCGGGGGTACGGCAGGCACGTCATACACTTTGTCAGAAGCTGGTGCATCTGGTGCGAGTTTGGCCAATTACACGACCACTTACGCCTGTACCAATGCATTGGCGGGTGGTCAAACCCCAAGCGGTACGGGTACCAACTTCAATATTACGCCGGTTGCGGGGGATAATTTGACGTGTACCTTGACCAATACTCTCAAATTAGCGAATATAACTTTGAGGAAAACATGGGTAGATGCTGTGCCAAACGATGCCGTCACCGTTGCGGCTACGGGCCTCACCAGCCTTTTGTCTGTTGCCAATACCGCCAATGAAACTGATACGGGCGCTGTGCAAACTGTTCCCGTTGCCAGTGTGCTCACGCTGTCTGAGCTTTTTACCACTGGTACCGCTGCCAACTACAACAGCGCATTGGTCTGTACTGGCACATCTGGTCTGGTCGGCAACACGTTGACGGTGGGCAATGCAGACACCACCATCGTCTGTACTTATACCAACCGCAGCAGTCTCGCCGCCCTGACGATATCAAAAACAGACAACAAAACCACCACTGTCTCTGGGGACGTCAATATCTACACCATCACAGTCGGCAACAACGGCCCCGCCGCAGCCAATGGCGCTGTCGTGGTTGACCCTGTTGCACCAGGTTTGAGTTGTACGGCAATTAGTTGCGCCGCTGCTGGTGGGGCGACGTGCCCAGCAGCACCCACAGTAGCTGCATTTCAAAATCCGGGCCTCACAATTCCCAGTTTGCCCAACGGGGGGATCGTCACCTTCACGTTGACCTGCAACGTTACGGCGACTGGCGTCTGAACTTCCGTGCCCATTCAGATTTTTGCAGCTTAATCCTCACCGCTTTGCTGCATCGCCCACATTTGCGCATAAACGCCGTTGTGTGCCAACAGTTGGCATGGTTTCCGCGATAGACGATGTGGCCTGCATCCATGACCGAAATCTCATGCGTATCCACAACTTTGGATAACCTGAGTGCAATCATCAGTGTCGTTTTGACATATTTTGTTTGATTTTTTCTAGGAATCAACAAAAGCACAGAACACCAGCTTCTGTGGCTGTCTCACCACCTGTTGTAGCCAAGCAGACTCCCCAGTACCCATCGCATCTTGCTGAATAAGTAGCTAACCCCACAAATGTGGGTTGATTGTCACTGTGCTTGTGCGAAAAACTAAACGTAACAAAAGATACGTATTAAGTTTACTAAATTTCAAATACAGCGACACTATTGACCGTAAACAGTGACAAAATTCATGACTTAGCTTATATTTATAGAATATTTAGTTACACGCGATACTAAATATGTAACAAATAATTTAAGCAGAGGTAAAAATGAAGCAATTTCGCGTTTTGGGCTGCGGCTGGGCGTTCTTGGCATGGTGGCTTGTTGGGATTGCATCGATTGGTTTTAGTGCTGCCGTTCAGGCGCAGACGGCAACGGTCACAGCGTTGACGGGTCAATCTTGCACTGGCACCCGAGCCGCAAGAAACCTGGGTTGTACCGCGAACGACTTTGCTGTGGGCTTGAGTTTTACACAGCCAGCACTTAATGCCATCCAAAACTGCATTGCGGGTGAATATATTTCGGTTGACGTCATCGCCAGCATCACCTCGGGCAGCCCAGAACGCTACGATGTGGGGATATTTGTCGGTGAAAATGGCAACGATCCCACTTTGAACAACGCAGCCAACACATGTTCATTGGGCGTTTTCCCAACCTCGCCGTTGCCGTTTTTCACGGCTGACGCCGATGTCTGTGGAGACTTCAAAGGCAGTTCCACCGCTAATCTGGGAGTGAGTCAAGTGCGGCTGCTGTGTGCGCCTTCACCTGGCAGCAACCTGGTCAACGTCCCCTATGCAGTTGCATGGGACAATCAAGTATCGGGGAGTACATGTACGACGGCAAATCTGACCGCTTCCACCAACTCCAAGTGCGTCTCATCCAATGCCGCTACTGTGGTGGACCTCGTCACATTGGGTTATGTGACCATCAGCAAGGCAACCGTTCCGGCAACAGCCACAGAAACATTTGCTTTTAATGCCACGGCTTCACCGGCAAGCACGGTGAGCCCTTCAAGTTTTAACCTTGCCAACGGACAAAGCCAAAGGGTGACGGTGCCTTTGAGCGATACGGGCGGTACGCGTACCTTGGTGATTGATGAAACGCTGACCAACGAATGGGGGCCGGGGACGGTTATCACCTGTACCAACCCTAGCGGCAGCAGTGCAGCGAGCTACGTCACGATAGACAATGCCAACCGCCGCGTGACGGCCAATTTGACGGCTGCCAATTACGGCGCGCTGTGCACGTATACAAATACCAAAAAAACGGCTACCGTTACGTTGCGTAAAGCTTGGGACAACGCCTTGAACGACGCCGTTACAGTTAGTGCGACTGGTCTGACCAGCTTAACGTCAGTGGCCAACACCCCGACCGAAACAGACACGGGTGCAGCGCAGACTGTTTACGTCGGCAGCGTGCTGACCTTGGCAGAGGCCTTCACTACCGGCAGTGCAATCAACTATACCTCCAGCTTGACCTGTAGCGGCACGACAGGTTTGTCTGGAAATACTTTGACAGTAGGTGCAAGCGACACTGCCATTGTGTGCACTTACACCAATACTCGCAACGTGGCGGACTTGAAACTGACCAAAGACGATGGCAAAACTACCGCTGTTGCAGGTGACACAAACACGTACACCATCACGCTAACCAACAATGGCCCCTTTGCCGCAAACGGTGCGGTGGTCACCGATCCTGCGGTGGCTGGATTAACCTGTTCTACGGTCAGCTGTACTGCTGTCGGCGGCGCAGCCTGCCCTGCAACACCCTCTGTGGCAGCATTCCAGAGCTCGGGTTTAACGATACCTACCTTGCCCAGTGGGGGCAGTGTGGCCTTCACACTGACCTGCACGGTGACGGCGACCGGTGTTTGAGCTCTGCGTGCTTGACTGAATCGGCTGATTAGTCTGCGCCGTTTTGCTGCAGCGCCCACATCTGCGCATAAACGCCGTTGAGCACCAGCAGCTGGGCATGGTTACCGCGCTCGACGATGTGACCCGCATCCATGACCAAAATTTCATGTGCATCCACAACTGTGGATAACCTGTGTGCAATGACCAGTGTCGTCTTGTTTTGTGCCACGCTTTGCAGCTCGGCTTGGATGGCACGTTCGTTGGCGGAGTCCAAAGCAGACGTTGCTTCGTCAAAAATCAAAATCGGCGGGTTTTTGAGCAGGGTTCTGGCGATGGCCACGCGTTGCTTCTCGCCGCCAGAGAGCTTCAGTCCACGTTCGCCCACCATGGTTTGGTAGCCCAGCGGGGTGGCGGCGATGAAGTCGTGAATCCGTGCTGACTTGGCGGCTTCTTCCACTTCAGCCTGCGTCGCGCCCGGTCTGCCGTACGCAATGTTGTACGCCACGGTGTCGTTGAACAGCACGGTGTCCTGCGGCACAATGCCAATCGCTTCGCGCACGCTGGTTTGGGTGACGGTTTTGATGTCTTGGCCGGCGATGGATACCGTGCCTTGCTGAACGTCATAAAACCTGTAAAGTAGGCGGGCGAGTGTAGATTTGCCTGCGCCAGACGGCCCTACCACTGCTACCGTTTTGCCCGCAGGCACGGTAAAACTGATGCCGTGCAAAATGGGGCGGCTGGCCTCATAAGCAAAATGGACGTTTTGGAAGCTGACTTCGGGGGAAAATTCAGTTGATTTGGTACTTTCAACATCAAATTTTGCTATATTATTTATAGCTGTTGAGTCAATAAATACGCCGGCTGGAGTCGTATTTGAGTTAATTTTTGGCATCAATTGGAGGTTTTTCGCCCCTGGGGCGTCCGCAATCTCGCGTTCACGCTCCATAAGGGTGAACATTTTGTCCAAATCGGTCAAACTTTGCTTGATTTCGCGGTAGATCACACCTAAAAAGTTCAACGGAATGTATAGCTGGATCATGAAGGCGTTCACCATCACCAAGTCGCCCAGTGTCATCCGGCCGTCGACCACGCCTTGGGTGGCGCGCCACAGCATGGCGACCAGTGCGGTGGCGATGATGAGCTGCTGCCCCGTGTTCAGCATGCTCAGTGTGGTTTGGCTTTTGACGGAGGCGGCTCGGAATTTTTCAAGGTTTTCGTCATAACGCTTGGCTTCAAATTCCTCGTTGTTGAAGTATTTGACGGTTTCATAGTTGAGCAAAGAGTCGATGGCGCGGGTATGGGCTGCGCCGTCCAAGTCGTTCATTTTTTTACGAAATTGTGTGCGCCATTCGGTAATCGTCACGGTGTAGGTGATGTAAACCACCAAGGCGGCCAAGGTGATCCAGGCAAACCAGGCGTCAAATTTGACCGCCAAGAGCGTCAAAACCAAGGCCATCTCTATCAGTGTGGGGGCGATGTTGAAGAGGGTAAAACCTATCAGCGTGCGCACAGCGCGCGTGCCGCGTTCGATGTCCCGCGTCATGCCGCCGGTTTGGCGCTCCAGGTGAAAGCGCAAGCTCAAAGCATGCAAATGGCGGAAAACTTCCAGTGAAATGCTGCGTGCTGCACCTTCGGTGGCTTTGGAAAACACCAGTTCACGCAGCTCGGTAAAGAGGCTTGTGGATAACCTGAGCAAGCCGTAACCTATGAGCAAGGCGACAGGCACGACAAGCAGTGCTTGCGTGCCAGAGACGAGGTTGGGATTCATCGTATCTACCAGTTGTTTCAGCAACAACGGCACACCCACATTGGCCACTTTTGCGCCGACCATGAAAGCCAGCGCTGCGATAACCCGCCATTTGTAACGCCATAAGTAGGGGAAAAGCCGTGCTAGCGTGCTCCAGTCTGACCTGGGTTTTGTCATTTGTGGCGTGTTCGCTACAGAAACTGGTGCAACATCAGCTGCGTTAAGGTGGCTATAACCGCGCATCTTCGATAATCTCTCAGTTTTTTAAAATTTGTGACATCTTATTTGTAACGCTTTCGCGTCATGAGGATGTACCTATAACCATAGATTGTCCCTGATGTCCACGATTGCAAGCAACGCCGCCCAAAATTCTTCAACACCTCCTAATGTCGCGCTACCGCTAGACAAAGAACTGGTGCTCAAAGTGATCCCCATGCCGGCTGACTGTAATGCCAATGGCGATATTTTTGGCGGCTGGGTGATGGCGCAGGTTGATCTGGCGGGCAGTGTCATTCCAGCAAGACATACCCAAGGCCGCATGGCGACGGTGGCGGTCAATGAGTTTATCTTCAAGCAACCGGTGCGTGTGGGCGATATTTTGTCGTTCTTTTCAGAGGTCACGCGCATAGGTAAAACATCAGTTACCGTTAAGGTCGAGGTATTTGCTGAGCGCTTCAGGAGTCAAGGAAGTTACATAAAAGTTACAGAAGCGTCGGTCACTTATGTGGCGATAGATGACCAAGGTCGACCACGGGAAATAGCTAAAAAAGCTGACTGAAGCGGTTGGCTAAAAGTTAAAACTATTCAAATTCAACAGCTTACAAAATTTGTTGGATGAACAAAAAGAGGGTTTAACGTGAACTATGTCACGTTTGTTTGTTGTTTTTTATTAAAAATCGGCAACATAAAGTAAACAATTTATATGTTGCAATGTGTAAGTGGGTAATAATCACGTAGTACTAAATACCCCATTAAATTTGTCGCCATTCAGGCAAAGAGTTTTGTCGGAGGTTTTAGCAGTCAAAAAATGAAGCTATAAAAATGATTGATCACTTGAAATTGAAAACAGTATTCTTGCCTTGCATGCGAAAGCTAGACTCATTGCAAATTTGGGCGGCTTGTTTGTTTTCAAGTGTCTTGTTGGCGATGCCGGTAGTTGCAAATGCCCAGGCAGCTGCTTGTACGGCGACGGAAACCCTGCAAACCTTCTCTTTCCCTGCAAACAGTTGGACAGCTGGAACTTTGACGCGTGCGGCTTACCCTGTGGGCGCTGGTGCCGCGGCCGTTAACCTCACTTTTTCGGTCGTTGGAAGTCAGCCATTTAACTCAGGTTCTCCACTCCAGGAAAACCGAGGCGCTGTCGCTGACACTCTCACTAACTATCACACCGCGGCGGGTACGGGCATACTGTTATCTACCCATAATCTCGCTTTTAGTCGCCCCGTCAACAAACTAAGGTTTGTCGCCATGGACGTTGACTCAAGTGGTTTTCAGGACGCGGTCATTGTTGCGGTAAATGGCGCGACTGCGCCAACGGCGTTGACCAGTGTGGGTGGCGCAGGTTTTCACACTATCAATGTAGCTGCGGGCAGCGCAATATCAACTCTCGGCTCGAATTGCGATAACACCACAGATCCTAACTGTAATGTGACGGCAAGTTTCAATACCACAGGTATCAGTACAGTCAGGCAAGAGTTTCGCACAGGGCCTAGTCATAACGGTTCAAACCAAGCAGTCGGGTGGAATACATTTGCATGGTGTCTACCGGCAATTGACGTTACTTTGCGTAAAACTTGGGTCAACGCCACAGTCAACGATACCGCTACGGTAGCCGCAGCAGGCGCCACGCCTGCGTTGACGAGCTTGGTCTCAGTGGCAAATACAGCCAACGAAACTGATGCAACAGCAGTGCAAAGAGTTCTCTCGGGCACAGCGTTGACGCTTTCAGAGACCGTCGCCCCAGCCGCTAACTACAACGGCACGCTGGGTTGTACGGGAAATGCCACAGCGTTGGCGGGTAGCACATTGACGTTTTCGCCAACTGATACCGCTATTGTGTGTACCTACACCAACACACGTCGAATCGCCAATTTGCTAGTCACAAAAACGGATGCCAAAACCACAACAGTATCTGGTGACACCAATACCTACAACATTGTTGTGACGAATAACGGCCCATTGGCTGCAAACAATGCCGTTGTTACAGACGCTGCAGTGGCGGGTTTAACTTGCTCTGCTGTCAGCTGCGTTGCGGCTGGCGGTGCTGTTTGCCCTGCTTCGCCTACGGTGGCAGCTTTGCAAGGTGCGGGCTTAACTATTCCGACCCTGCCGAATGCAGGTAATGTGACATTGACGTTGACGTGCTCTGTGAGCGCAACTGGGGTTTAACTGATGAATAGCATAAATAGATTCACTTCGGCTGCAAAATCGTTACTCGCGATTTTGTCGCTTGGCATTTTATTGGCGAGTCCTGGGGTTTTTGCTCAAACCAGTGTTGCAAATACCGCAACAGTCACGCCACCAACGGGTATCACCCTCCCTACTGGAACCAGTGTGTCCGCGACAGATACGGATGTGGTTTTACAGCATACAAAAGTTGTTCTTTCTGGGCCTACTGCGACAGCAAATAGCAACGAATTTTCGGTGACCTACCGTGTGGTTGTGCGTAATAACAACACGACGCTTGCAGGCACTTATACCCTAGTCGACACGTTGCTCTTCCCAGCAGGTATTACTATTATTTCGGCAAACACGGCCAATTCAGGCGGTGCGCCAGCTGGTGGTGCTTTGACCCCTTTGGTTGGCCCTTACGCTTTAGCGACTAATCAGGCTATTGCAGCACTGGCGGCGCATCAATATGACATTACCATTGTTTACACGGCAGTAGGTTTGTCGGCTGCCAATTCTACTTGTGGAGCTTTAGGTACAAGCACCGGGCTGCGTAACCGTGCCACCGTCAATGCTGTAAATAGTCAAGAGGCTTGCGTTAACGTACCGCAGCCGCCAACAATTACCAAGTCATTCTCACCTTCTCCGCTGCTAGTCGGTGCTACCAGCACATTGACTATCGTCCTTAACAATGTTGCTGGAAATCCTGCGCAAGCTAATTTAGATTTTCTGGACACCTTACCTGCTGGCCTAACGATTGCGGCTGGTGCATCAACAAATAGCTGCAACGGCACTTTAACAGCAGTTCTCGGTTCGGGCACAGCGCAACTGGCAAATGGCACCATTGCAGCTGGTACGGCTAGTTGTACGATCACGGTTCCTGTGACGTCAGTGACAACTGCGGGTACTTTTAGTAACGGAGCAGCTAATTTCACGGGTCTTTCAAATTTGGTAGCACCTGTTACGCCGGCGACAGTTGTGTTTATACTTCCCCCGACCCTGACCAAAGCCTTCAGTCCAGCGAGCATCAGCGTAGGGGGCACCAGCACACTGACCTTCACAGTGAGCAACCCAGCGGGCAACC
>JAYSZH010000243.1:0-6041 GCA_043738155.1 Polaromonas sp.
TTCAAACTCCAGCGTGCAGATGCTGTGGGTGATCTGCTCCAGTGCGTCCTCAATGGGGTGCGCAAAGGTGTACATGGGGTAGATGCACCAGGTGTCGCCCGTGTTGTGGTGCGTGGCGCGGCGGATGCGGTAGATGGCGGGGTCGCGCAGGTTGATGTTGGGCGATGCCATGTCGATTTTTGCTCTTAAAACCATAGCGCCATCGACATGTAATCCGCCGGCCATCTCTTGAAAACGCTTCAAATGGTGTTCTGCAGACAAGGCGCGGAAGGGGCTGTCCACACCGGGTTTGCCAAAGTCACCACGGTTGGCGCGCATGTCGTCGGCAGATTGCTCGTCAACGTAGGCGTTGCCAGAGGTGATCAAATATTCAGCAGCGCGGTACATGAAGTCGAAGTAATCGCTGGCTTGGTAGGGCTTATCGTTACCCGGCTGGCTCCAGTCAAAACCCAGCCATTTGACGGAGTCGATGATGGTGTTGACGTATTCCATCTCCTCTTTTTCAGGGTTGGTGTCGTCAAACCGCAGGTGGCACACGCCGCCGTAGTCACGCGCCAAGCCGAAGTTGAGGCAGATGCTCTTGGCGTGGCCGATGTGCAGGTAGCCATTGGGCTCAGGCGGGAAGCGGGTGCGGATTTTGGCGGTGTCCAGCTCGCCAGCGGCTTGGTGCGCAGCGTCGCCCGGGCTTCCGGCCCAGCGGCGGCTGGCGTAGGTGCCGGCGGCGAGGTCGTGCTCGATGATTTGGCGCAGGAAGTTGCTGGACTTTTGTGGTTCCGCAGCCGGTGCAGCGGCTGCTTTGACGGTTTCAGGGGCAGTGGCGGGGGATTTGTTATCTGTAGAACTCATGCGATTGATTTTAGACGTGTAACTAGGTAATCTGCGCGGTCTTCGTGGGCTTCGAATTTGGGGATGGCTTTGCCGGTGAACAAGAAATCCATCAACTCACGCGGGCTGATGATGCGCATGCCTTGCACCGAGTAGAGGCTGAGAACGACGCGGTCGCCCGTGACGAAGTACTCGCAGCCAGCTAGATGCGCGTCTGCGAGTATCCAGCCGTCTGATTCGTCGGGGCAGGGGATGGTAGTTTCACTAGCTGGGACGAGCGGGATCATCGTCACGATATTGCTGATCAAAGTGGCTGTTTTATCGACTGGATATTTGAGTTTCAGAACCAAAATCCGGCTTAACTCAGCGATAACGCGGTCGCTGATCACATATTCAATGCTGACCTTGGGTGGCAAGGCAAAAGGGTTGTCGTCTTCGTTCGCTGCATCTGTGGGCCAATACAGGAGCTCACGGCATAGGCCGTCGCTATGAACAGCCGAAAACAGCATATTGGTGTCTAGAAAGACTTTCATGCAGTTTTAGACGTTGCGGATTTTGCCAGTTTTGAGGCTACCCTATCCTCATCGCGCGCTTCATTACAGATGCGCATCACATCGTCCTCGGTGTAGATGCCCATTGAACGGGCATGACGGCCAAAATCTTCAGTGGCTGCCTTCCATCGGGTTCTAAACACGTGCCCAGTCAAAGCTTCCCGTGCGATTTCGCTTTTGGTTTTGCCTGTAGCGGCAGTGATTTCGTTTAAATAGCTATCTAATTTGTCATCAATACGCAACGTCAGCATGGACATGGATTTCTCCTTAAATGGGTAGAGTTAAGTTTGTATGACATTGTAATACAAACTTATAAAAACCACCTCAATTAAAGCTCAAAGATGGTTCCAGCCCGTCGACTGCACCAGCCGTTCCAATGCAAACACGCCCAGCACAGAGTTGCCTTTGGCGTCCAGCTCCGGCCCCCAGACGGTGACCGTGCCCACGCCGGGGACGATGGCGACAATGCCACCACCTACGCCGGTTTTGACCGGCAGGCCGATGCGGTAGGCTAGGTCGCCAGCGGCGTCATAGGCGCCACAGGTCAACAGCAAGGCGTTGACGCGGCGGGCGGCGTCGGTGCTGAGGAACTGCTCGCCAGCATGCGCCAACCTGTCGATATCCTGCCCGCCATTTGCCAAAAACATGGTGGCTTGGGCAAGTTGAGCACAAGTCATTTCAATGGCGCATTGGCGGCAGTAGTTGTCCAGCACCAGCTCGGGCGGGTTGACGAAGTTGCCGTAGCTTTTCATGAAGTAGGCCATCGCCATGTTGCGGTGCGCGGTGTCGCGCTCGGACTTGGCGGTTTGGGCGTCCCAGTTCAACTCGGGCGAATCGCTCAGGCGGCGCAGCGCACCCAAGAGGGCGATGTCCAGGTGCGCGTAGCGGGTGGTCAACATGTCGGTAACTACCAAGGCCCCCGCGTTGATGAAGGGGTTGCGCGGGATACCTTTTTCAGACTCCAGCTGCACCATGGAATTGAACGCCGCGCCCGAAGGCTCGCGCCCGACGCGCTGCCACAACGCATCGCCCACCAGTTTCAGCGCCAGAACAAAGGTAAAAAGCTTGGAGATGCTCTGGATGGAAAACGCAGTGTCTGCGCTGCCGGTTTTGACGCAGCTGCCGTCCACCAAGGCCACCGCCATGCCAAACTGGCGCGGTGCCACCTGCGCCAGCGCGGGGATGTAGCTGGCAACTTTGCCTTGGCCATAGAGCGCCTCGGCCTCAAGGGCGATTTGGTTGAGCGTGTCTTGCAGGTTGTGACTAGCGGTCATCACCCCATTCTAAAAGCGCAGTCGGCTGGAATGGGGTGAATTCAAGTTGACTTGATGCCGATTTGATGCCGATTTGTTATGGACTCTTCCACCAAATCAAATCAAATCAAACCTCATCAAGCCCCTTCCGGCTTGATCTGCGCGCGGGCGATGACGGGTTTCCAGCGGGCTTGCTCGGTTTTGATGAAAGCATCGAACTCAGCGCCTGTGTTGCCCACGGCTAGGGCGGCTTCGTGGCTGAGTTTTTCTTTCACCACGTCGCCACGAGCCGCTTTGATGGCTTCGGCTTCCAGCTTGACAACGTTGGCTTTAGACCATTTGGATGGTGTCATCAAACCGTACCATTGGGTCATTTCAAAGCCTTTGTAGCCTTGTTCGGCGACAGTCGGCACATCAGGCAGCTGCGCTAGGCGGGTGGTGGTACCCGTGGCGATGCAGCGCAATTTACCGGCTTTGATGAACTGCAGCAATGCAGGTGCACCCACGGAGGCGGCCTGCAAACGGCCAGCCATCAAATCGGTCAACATCGGGCCTGTGCCACGGTAGGGTACGTGCAGCATGAAGGTATCGGACACCATTTTGAGGTATTCAAACGCCAAATGCCCCGCACTGCCGTTGCCCGCCGAGCCGTAATTGAGCTGGCCAGGCTTGGACTTGACGTAGGCGATAAATTCTTTCAAATTCTTCACCGGCAAATCTGGGTGCACCACATACAAACTCGGCACTTTTGACACCAAGGTGATGGGTGTGAAGTCTTTGGCTGCGTTGTAGGGAAGTTTGTCAAAAATAAACGGGTTGACCGCTAACGTGCCAATGTGACCCAAAATCATGGTGTGCTCATCGGTAGAGTTGGCGACTTCTTGCATGGCGATGTTGCCTGCAGCGCCGGGTTTGTTTTCTACAAACACGTTTTGACCAATCGTTTTGGCCATTTCTCCAGCCACGGCCCGGGCGACGATTTCAGAGCTACCGCCTGGCGCAAAGGGTACAACCAAGCGTATCGGCTTGGATGGCCATGCGGCTTGAGCTTGCGCCAACCACGGTGATGCGGCGAGTGCGGCAGCGGCGGTTTGGGCGATGGTTTGACCCATCCAGTCGCGGCGGGAAAGCGGGGATTCAAAGTTAGTCATAAAACAGCAATCAAAGTTGAAGGGAAAAAGGAAAAAGGAAAAGAGGAAAAGAGGAAAAGAGGAAAGGGAAAAGGGAAAAGGGAAAGGGAAAGGGAAAGGGGAAAGAGTGAAAAGTTACTCCAGCACAATGCCGCGCTCTTTAACCACCCGCGCCCACAGCGCCATTTGCTGGCGGACGAAGGTTTGTGCGGCTTCGGGGCTGGTTTTTTGGATGTCACCACCCAGTGCGGCAATGCGTGCTTTCACATCAGGCGCTTCGAGTGCTTTTTGCAGAGCGGCAGAAAGCTTGCTAACCACCGCATCTGGCGTGCCTGCGGGGGTGACAAGCACGTTCCACTCGTAAACCTCAGCGCCTGCCACGCCAGATTCGGCCAAGGTCGGTACATCAGGCAAGATGGCGCTGCGTTTGCTGCCCGTCACGGCCAAGGCGCGGAGTCGGCCAGACTGGATGTGGCCCAGCGTAGAAGCTAAGTTGCCAAAAAACACGGGCACTTGGCCACCGACCACGTCGTTCAGCGCAGGGCCACCGCCTTTGTACGGAATATGCGCCATTTGCACTTTGGCGGCAGATTCAAACAGAGCGCCTGCCAAGTGCTGGGCTGAGCCATTGCCCGAGGACGCAAAGGAAACCGCATCTTTGCTGGCGCTGGCAGCGGCAATCAGCTCTTTGACGGATTTGGCGGGGAACTGCGCGTTGACCAAGACGACATTGGGAAACAAGGCGGTTACGCCAATGGGTTTGAAGGCTTTGTCGGTGTCGTAGGGCAGCTTGGGGTAGAGCGCGGGGTTGACGGCGAAGGAGGAGGCGTCAAACATCAAGGTATAACCGTCAGCTGCCGATTTGGCCACAGCAGCAGCGCCAATTTGACCGCTAGCACCGGGTTTGTTTTCGACGATGACCGATGCGCCCAGCGCCTCGCCCAATTTGGGAGCCAGCAACCGCGCCATGGTGTCTGCACCACCACCTGGCGGGTAGGTGACGACGATGGAGATGGGTTTGCTGGGCCAAGCGGCAGTTTGCGCATGAACGGTTGACATCAATGCAGATGCAGTCAATGCAGTTATTGACGTTACTTTTGCTATTGATTTAATAGCTGAATAGGCAATAAATACGCTGGCTGAGGTCATATTTTTCAGTATTTTTTGGTTGTTGGGTGTTGTCATCACGGTTGTCTCCAGAAAAAAATAAAACTAACGAAAAACATAGTTAGCGAATTTGTGCGGTGTACTGAAATGCAAACGCATCGCCCAGCGTGGTGCGCAGCTCAACACAGTGGCCGTGCATGTCAAAAGCACGGCGCTGTACTTGGGCGCAAGGGTGGCCAGTTTCAAGTTGCAGCAACTGGGCTTGGTCGGCGGTGAGCAGGCCAAAACTCAGATTGTCCTCGGCACGGTAGATGCTGACGTTGCAGACCCGCTGGTACATGGGGTAGAACAGGTCGTCCCAGACGGTGGTGTCAGAGCTGGCGAGCGCATCAAACAGCGGCAACGGCAGAGTTATTTGCTCTAACAAACAAGGCTGCCCGCTGATGCTGCGCAAGCGCTGCAACTGCAATACGCCGGTTCCAGCGGGTAAACCCAATGCATCCGCTGTGTTGCTAGAAGCTAACTCTACATGTCGTTTCAAAATCGTGGAGGCAGGCGCCGTGCTTCGTTCATCGCTTTGGCGAAATCTGAAAAACCGCAACATAGATGCGCCATCCAACCCAGTGCGTACAAAAGTACCGCGTCCGTGCTGGCGTTCCAGCAAGCCCTCAGAAACCAGCAAAGCCAAGGCTTGGCGCAGCGTGCCCAGCGCGACCCCGTGCTCTTTCGCCAAGGCGGCTTCGGCAGGCAAAGCCGTGCCTGGCACCCATTCGCCCTGCGTGATGCGAGCGCGTAAACTGGCCGCCAGCCAGCCATAACGGCTTTGGCCTGGGGCGGGTTGGGCTGCAGCGGCAGAATTGGAAGAAGAAATTATTGAAATATTCACGACTTAAAATATTTAGTAAGCTATGCAACTAGTCATCTAGATGTCTATAATGTAAATCATGCAAAAAGAAGTGTCAACCCCACATTCAGTCGCTTATTCGGTAGATTCGCACTTTCATGTGTTTGAGGCGGGGCAATCTGTGCCTGAAGCACGCTATTCGCCTGAATACGCTGCTCAGTTCGGCGATTGGCAAAGTGCGGCGCGGCAGGTGGGCGTGACGCACGGCGTTTTGGTGCAAACCAGTTTTATGGGGACAGATAACGCTTATTTACTCAAGCACCTGCAACAA
>JAYSZH010000244.1:0-17175 GCA_043738155.1 Polaromonas sp.
GTGGCGCTGTTGCCGTGCAAGGAGAGATCGCATTCTTGCCAGATTTACGAGATATGCTGGTAGTTGGTATTGTTGAAGGATCGATCAATCTTTCAAAAACCAAAGGGCCTAGTGCAGCCGATATTAAAGAGTTTGGTTTTAGTGACAACCTCAGAAATTGGGAAAAAACTTCAACTACTATTGGAAACGATGGTATTGAATATAAGACAGTTGCTGGTCGTGTTGCATTGTTTGCAAAGGGTGCTATCAAAGGCGAATATTTACTAACTGCGGCTGTCGATACAGATAAGATTACAAGTCAAAAGCTCTTTCGCGATATAGATCCCAATACTTTTTATCCGATATATGGTGACTCATCTGTCAAGAGGTTTGACGCGCAAAGTGCTAGTAGAGTATATGTGCGGGTAGATAAAAATAAAAGTTATCTTTTGTATGGTGACTTCAATTCTGGCAGTACAGACCCAGCAAACAAGCTTGCCAGCATGTCGCGCACATTAACCGGCGGTCAATTTAATTATGAAACTGAAAGCATAAAAGTCAGCGGTTTTGCCGCTCAAACAGCAAACAAAGGGTATGTCGACGAGCAAGCTGCGCGCGGTATCAGTGGTCCATATGCCTTGGCAAGACCAAATGCAATCGCTAACACAGAAACGATTGAGTTACTTGTACGCGACCGTAACCAACCAGCCATAGTATTGAGTAGAAAAACGTTGACAAGGTTTGCTGATTACGATTTTGAACCATTCAGCGGTCGCGTCATGTTCCGTCAGCCAGTGCCGTCTGTAGATGAAAACAACAATCCCGTTTCAATTCGAATCTCTTACGAAGTTGAAGAACTTACGGGCGACACACATTGGGTAAGCGGCGTCAGTGCAAAGGTCAATTTATCTGACAATATTGCAGTCGGCGCTAGCTATGCAACAGATAAGGATGAGCAAACACCCTATGAGATTGCGGGTGCTAATGTTGAAGTAAAGCTAGGTGAAAAGACGTATTTTGTTGCTGAAGTGGCTAGCAGTCGCGGTACGAATGCGTATAACCAGAATTTTTCAGTCATAACAGATGCAAATCCGCTCGTAAATAAAAAGGGCAACGCCGCGCGCATTGAATTGCGACACGATAGTGAGCAATTCAAAGCAAGAGCATACGCCAACAAATCTGATGCGGATTTCCAAAATGCTAGCGCTGGCGTCGTCGCGGGTCGGCTAGAAGCGGGGTTAAATGCGAGCTACCAGCTTAATCCATCTATCGAGTTGAGCGCTACTTTGTTGCAAACAAAGGATACATCGGGCGGGTTAACCGATGGTGCGAGCAGAGATGCTGCCGGCATTACCGCGTCAGTGAAAATCAATGAGACATTAAGCGTTGAGCTTGGAGTTAACTCTGTCAAAGAGCATTTAGTCAATGGTTCTGGCGGAGCCCTAAATTCAGTAAACACGCAAACTACCGCTAACAACTCTCTACCCGGATGGGGGTTCAATGGCACAGGTCTACTGGCAAGTCCTGCAACGCTACTTTCTACCCCAACTGATGCACCTGCCATAGTTGACAATGCCTATACGAGTGCACGTATTAAATTATTAAGTAAAGTTACTCCAGAAGCTAGCTTGTTTGGTGAATACGAGCAAGCAATAGGAGATGGTGCTCGCCGGCGTATTGCTTTAGGTGGTGAGTACCGAGTTTCTGAAAGAACCCGTTTGTACGCCAGCCATGAGCTTGAAAATTCATTGACTGGCATTTATGGCCTCACCAACGATGGTACGCGGAATGCGAGCACCATTGTTGGCGTATCTTCTGCTATCAGCGTGCCGTCTTTCTTGCCAGATGGTCAAATTTATGGCGAGTATCGTGCTGCAGGCGCTACAGGTAACACTGATATCGCAGCTGTCGCTGGTGTTCGCAATTTGTGGCAAATTAAACCAGGGTTAGGTCTCAGCGCGGGTCTAGAGCGTCAGCAAATCTTGCAAGCAGATGGTGTTCAGCATGAGGCGACTGCCGTGAGCCTGGCAGTTGATTACGCCGCTGATCCAGTCAACAAAGTAGCCGGTAAGCTGGAGTATCGGACCTCTGATATCCAAAACCAATGGTTATCTACGTTGGCATACACACGTACATTGTCTGATAATTGGTCTGCTATTGCGCGTGATGCATATACCCGGTCAGAGGGCGTTGGCGTTGATATTTCCAAAGGCATTCAAGTACAAAATCAGTTCCAAATGGGTTTGGCCTATAGAGATGTAGAGCGTGGCCGTTGGAACGGTTTGCTTCGTGTTGAAAATAGAGTTAATCGCTCATCGCTTACCGCTGATTTGAAAGACGAAGACACTTGGATATTAAGTCTGCACGGCACCTATCGTCCTGCACGCGATTGGACGCTGGCAGGGCAACTGGCTGCAAAACGTGGTGCACAAACTATATTGAACGATGGTACTTACAGCACCTACAACGGCCAATTAATCAGTGCGCGCGCTATTTGGGACATTACAGAACGATTCGACGCCAGTATTTATGGAAGTCTTGGTAGAGACAATGGTCAAAAAGTATCGGGTTACGGACTTGAGTTAGGCGCAAAAGTTATACAAAACTTATGGTTCTCTGTAGGTTATACAAAAGGTAACTTTGCGGACGTAGATCAATTCAGTGCCAATACAAGCTGGAGCGGTTGGCATGCGCGTCTGCGTTACAAGTTTGATGAAAACAGTTTGGGTTTAGCTACCAAGCGTGATGAGGTTGTAAAACCTGTAGCTGCAATCGAAGCAGCATTGGTAAAACCGGCTGCACCAGTCATCGAACCAGTAAACGTTCCAGTCGCAACGCCCGCACCCGTCATTGCACCAAAATACGAAAAAATCACACTTGCTGCAGGCGCTCTTTTTGGACACAATAAATCAGCAGTTGAGCAAATTTTGCCCGAAGGTCGTATGCAGTTGAATGCGTTAGCTGCCAAACTCAATGCGGTAAGCAACGTAGAACGGGTCACGATTGGCGGCCACGCGGACATCACAAATGGAACGGGTATTGCAACCTACAACGACAAGCTAAGTTTGGAGCGTGCCGTATCTGTAAGAGCGTATTTATCCAGTCAAGGTGTCGATATCAAAACTGTTTCTGTCGCTGGTTTTGGTGGTCAGCAGCCAGTCAAAACAGACTGCGCACTGCCTAAAGGTGCTGTGCGTACAGCTATCGGTGTGACACAATCACGTGCTAGTTTGAAAGATATGGGAAGCTTCCGCGCTTGCCTCTTGCCTAATAGACGCGTGGAAGTTGAAATCTACGGTCAAACACTAGTAAAATAGGGCATAAAACGCCTCTAGCCGGCATATTTATTGCCCAATATGCTATTAAATTAATAGCATATTGGGCTGAGATTTTTGTTTTAACAGTTACAGTTACAGCTGCTTAAAATCAGGTTTGCGTTTTTCTAAAAATGCCCCAAAAGCCTCTTTGGCAGCTGGTTCACGCAACATGCGTCCGAAACTTGCACCTTCTTCACTCATTTGTGCTTTGACTGTGCTTGCAAGTCCTTTTTTCATCAACCGCTTGGTCTCTACAAGTGAGCTCGTCGGTTTCGCTGCCAATTTTTTAGCAATGGCCTGCGCATAGTTATTAGTTTCAAGTGGCGGAAGCACCCGATTTACCAAGCCTACTTCTAATGCTGCTTCCGCCATAAACGGCTCGCCAAGCAACAAGGCTTCAGCAGCGCGGTGATACCCCATCATTTGCGGTACTAACAAGCTAGAGGCGGCTTCTGGACACAAACCCAAATTGACAAAAGGCATTGAAAACGCTGCATTATCCCCCGCGTAGACCAAGTCACAATGAAATAGCATGGTTGTACCAATGCCTACGGCTGGCCCACATACGGCGGCAAGCACTGGTTTGGTAAATGTGCTGATGGCGTTCAAAAACCGATAAACCGGCGACTCTTCAGTTGATGGTGGGCCATTTAAAAAATCACCAATATCGTTGCCAGCGCTAAACACAGCTTCATGGCCTTGGAATACAACCACCCGTACAGCGCTACTTTTTTCTGCCTCAACCAGCGCGTCCGCCATCGTGGCGTACATGGCTGACGAAATAGAGTTTTTCTTTTCTACGCGATTGAATGTGATTGTCATCACGCCCGACTCCGCGTGTATCAAAATATCGTTGTCCTTACTACTCATGCTAATGCTTCCTTTACAAAATCTATACGGTCTTGACCCCAGTACATGTGGTTGCCAACGAAAAAAGTTGGGGCACCAAAGACGCCACGCGTCACAGCATCAGTCGTCGCGGCTTTTAGAGCATCTTTAGTTGCTTGGTCGTTTGCAATTGCCATTAGCTTTTGTGGGTCAAAACCCGCTTTATGCAAAGCTGCACCAACGATAGCAGGATCGTTCATATTCAATGCGTCAATCCAAATTGCTTGAAATACTGCGCTGCAATACGCTGAGAATTGCTCTGGCTGTTGTTCGAGCATCCCTGCAGCTCCGCGCATTAAAAGCAATGTGTTGATTGGGAAGTGCGGATTGCTGTTGAACGGAACGCCATAACGCTTTGCATACCGATTGAAGTCATCAAAAATGTACTTCCCCTTAGCCGGTATCGTTGCTGGGGAGTGGTTGCCGGTTGCCTGAAAAACGCCGCCGAGTAGCATCGGACAATAAATAGCCTTTGCACCCGTTTCAGCTTCAATCCGTGGGATTTGGGTGAATGCGAGATAAGCAGCTGGGCTGCCAAAATCGAACCAAAATTCAAAAGTTTTCATCTGAGCAGCTCCATAAACTTCTTAAAACTTTTCCATGTAGGGCCGTAAATCAAGCTCATGCGTCCACGCATCGCGTGGTTGTTCGTGAAGCATCCAATACGCGTCAGCAATATGGTCAGGGTTGAGGATGCCATCTTGTTCTTTCAACGCATAACGCTCAGGAAACGTATCGCGGATAAAGGCCGTATCGATCGCGCCGTCGATGATGCTGTGCGCGACATGAATGCCTTGCGGCCCTAGTTCACGCGCCATGCTTTGAGCCAAGGCCCGTAATGCCATCTTTGCACCAGAAAACGCTGCAAAGCCTGCGGCGCCGCGCAAAGACGCTGTAGCACCCGTAAAAATAATGCTTTGCTTGCGTGTATGCGTTGTACGCGTCACCATCCGCTTTGCCACTTCACGTCCATTCAGAAAACCGCTGAAGCAGGCCATTTCCCAGATTTTGAAATACTTGCGTGCCGTTTCATCAAGCACGCTGCTGGGCGCATTCGCCCCAATGTTGAAAACCAACACTTCAATAGGCCCGATGCTGGATTCAATCTGCTCAATGAGGGTAACAACTTCGTCTTCTTTGCGTGCATCGCTGCCAAAAGTGTGGCAGATGCCGTCTTCAGCGTCGATGGCATCTTTGAGAGGTTGCAGTTTATCGGCACTACGACGCGTCACACAAGCGGCATAACCACCGCGCGCGAACCGCCGCGCGATGGCGCCACCCGTTGCATCACCTGCGCCAATAATCAGGGCTACGGGAGTGGTACTCATATGTTGCTAGCCCTTCTACTTTTCAATGATGGATTGATTTAAACCCGTTCAAAAATCCCCGCTGCGCCTTGCCCCATGCCGACGCACATGGTCACCATACCGTATTTAAGTTGTTTGCGGTGTAACGCATGTATCACCGTGGCAGAGCGAATTGCACCCGTTGCGCCTAATGGGTGACCCAAAGCAATCGCACCGCCCAGGGGGTTGACTTTGCTCGGATCAAGCTTCAGTGTATTTAGAACAGCCAAAGACTGTGCTGCAAACGCCTCGTTCAGTTCAAACCAGTCAATGTCATCCTGCTTCAAGCCCGCATAGCGCAACGCCGCCGGAATCGCTTCGATCGGGCCAATGCCCATGATGTGCGGCGGTACACCTTTGCTGGCAAAGCTGACAAATTTGGCCAAAGGCGTCAAACCAAAGCGCTTGATCGCGCTCTCACTCGCCAAAATCAACGCACCTGCACCGTCCGATGTTTGCGAGCTGTTGCCGGCGGTGACAGAGCCGCGTGCTGCAAACACGGTTTTGAGTTTGCCCAGGCCTTCAACCGTCGTATCAGGGCGTGCACCTTCATCCAGGCTCACGATGCGCTTTGAGACACTCACTTCGCCTGTTTCCAGATTGGGCGTACGTTCAGTTACCTCTACCGGTGTGATTTCGTTTGCGAACTCACCTGCCTTCATGGCAGCTATCGCCTTCATGTGCGACTGGTAGGCAAATTCATCTTGCGCTTCACGGCTGATTTTCCACTGGTTCGCCACTTTCTCAGCGGTCAAACCCATGCCATAGGCAATGCCGATGTTCTCGTCATGGTCAAACATGGCGGGCGACAGCGACGGGTTGTTGCCCATCATCGGCACCATGCTCATGCTCTCAACACCAGCGGCGATCATCACATCGGCCTCACCGACGCGGATGCGATCCGCCGCCATCTGCACGGCGGACAAACCAGATGCGCAAAAGCGATTCACGGTGATGCCACCCACACTATGCGGTAAACCAGCCAGCACTGCACCAATTCGGGCGATATTCAAACCTTGCGAGGCTTCGGGGATGGCGCAACCGCAGATCAAATCCTCAATCGCTTGCGGGTCCAGGGTCGGCACTTGTGCCAAAGCGGCTTGCAAGGCTTTGACCAGCAAATCGTCTGGACGCGTGTTGCGGAAAAACCCGCGGTGCGAACGCCCGATTGGGGTGCGCGTGGCGGCAACGATGTAGGCTTCTTGTACTTGTTTCATGGTGTATTTCTTTCGGTCAGCTTCAGTTGCGGACGGGTTTTCCAGTCGCCATCATGCCCATGATGCGCTCTTGGGTTTTGGGATGAGTGAGCAATGAACAAAAAGCTTGGCGTTCCAAAGTCATCAGGTATTCCTCAGTGACCAGCGTGCCTGCATCGACATCGCCACCACAGACGACATTGGCAATCAGCGAGGCAATGTGAAAGTCATGCGCGCTGATAAAACCACCATCACGCATGTTGACCAATGAGCCCTTGATGGTGGCAATGCCGTTGCGGCCAGCCACTGCAAAGCTGCGCTTGTGCGGCGCGCGGTAGCCGCTCTTGAACAAAGCCTTGGCTTCATTGATGGCTACAAACAGCAGCTCGTCTTTATTCGGCACAATCACGTCGGTGTCCAGCAAATAGCCAATTTTGCGTGATTCAATCGCACTGGTGCCCACCTTGGCCATCGCCGCAGCGGTGAAGCCTTCGGTCAAAAATGGCACGATGTCTTTGTTGGTGCTGGCCGACGCTGCCTCTGCGGCACGGCGCGCAATGTAGGCTAAACCACCGGCACCAGGCACCAGACCGACGCCCACTTCGACCAGGCCGATATAGCTTTCCATCGCCGCCACGCGTTTGGCAGAGTACACCGCCATCTCGCAGCCACCGCCCAGCGCCAAACCGCGCACGGCAGAAACGGTAGGAACGCTGGCGTAGCGCAGTTTGAGCATGACTTTTTGCAGCTCATGCTCCACTTCGTTGATCGCACCTACACCCGCCATCATGAAAGCTGGCAGCATGGCTTGCAGGTCGGCACCAGCAGAGAACATGTCGTCTGGCGACCAGATCACCAAACCCTGATAGTCCTTCTCAGCCATGTCCACAGCCAAGCTCAGTCCTTCCGCCACGTCAGGGCTGATGGCGTGCATTTTGGTTTTGATACTGGCGATTAACACCTCGTCATCTAAAGTCCATAAACGAATCGCATCGTCCTCATGCACTGTCTTGCCTGCCGTTTCTGCCTTGACAGTGACAGAGCCTGCCACATCTTCCGGGAAATGCTGACGCGTGTAAACCGGTAAATTGCGGCGCGCGATGAACTCGCCGCTGGACGCACTCCATGAGCCTGCTGGCGTGTGTACACCGCCAGCCTCAGCCACCGGGCCTTTGAACACCCATGCCGGTAGCGGCTCTTTGCACAGCGCCTTGCCAGCATCAATGTCTTCCTTGATCATGTTGGCAACCGTCAACCAACCAGCTTCTTGCCACAGCTCAAACGGACCTTGCTTCATGCCAAAGCCCCAACGCAGTGCCAAGTCAATGTCGCGTGCGGTCTCTGCCACGGTGTGTAAATGCACAGCAGCATAGTGCAACTGGTCGCGGATGATGGCCCACAAAAAGCGCGGCTCGGCACCTTCGGCATTGCGCAACAGCTTCAAGCGCTCGGCTGCAGGTTTTTTGAGCATGCGCCCAACGACTTCATCGGCTTTTTTGCCGCTGGGCACGTAATCTTGTTCATCAGCGTCAAAACGCAAAATGTCACGACCTGCTTTTTTGTAAAAGCCTGCGCCGGTTTTCTGCCCCAAATTGCCCAGCTCCAGCAGTTTGGCTAGCACCGCGGGTGTCGCAAAGTTGCCGTAAAACGGGTCACTTTCTTGGTTCAAATTGTCTTGCAAGGTCTTGATCACGTGCGTCATGGTGTCCAAGCCCACCACATCGGCAGTGCGGAAGGTGCCAGAGCTGGCACGACCCAGCTTCTTGCCGGTCAAATCGTCCACCACGTCATAAGTCAAACCAAAGTTTTCCACCTGTTTCATGGTCGCCAGCATGCCGGCAATGCCCACGCGGTTGGCGATGAAGTTAGGTGTGTCGTGCGCGCGCACAACGCCTTTGCCTAAACCGCTGGTGACAAAGCTTTCCAGGTCATCCAAAATCTGTGGCTGCGTGGTCGGCGTGTTGATCAGCTCCACCAGGTACATATAGCGCGGCGGGTTGAAGAAGTGGATGCCGCAAAAGCGTGGTTTGATGGCTTCTGGCAGCGCCTCAGACAATTTGGTGATGCTCAAACCCGAGGTGTTGCTCGCCACAATCGCACCTTCAGCGATGAACGGCGCAATCTTATGATACAGGTCGGTCTTCCAATCCATGCGCTCGGCAATGGCTTCAATGATGAGGTCGCAGCCTGTGAGCAATGCCATGTGCTCTTCGTAGTTGGCCGCCTGGATCAGTGCCGCGTCTTCGGGCACACCCAGCGGTGCGGGCTTGAGCTTTTTCAAACCCTCGATCGCTTTGGTGACGATACCGTTCTTGGCACCTTCTTTAGCGGGCAAGTCAAACAAAATAACAGGTATTTTACAATTGACCAGATGGGCGGCAATTTGAGCGCCCATCACACCTGCGCCTAAAACGGCGACTTTTTTAACTTGGAAGCTAGACATGACGTCCTTTCGATAAATTTATTGCACACGCACCCAGGTCTGCGTGCGGCCAATGCCAAACACAGAGCCGCGTACTTCCAGCTTTTTGCCGTCTTCAATCGGTGTTAAGCGAAGCGTGTAGTTTTTGCCGTTTTCAGGATCCAAAATCTTGCCGCCTTCCCAAACGTCTTTGCCTTCGACTTTCTTCGCGCCACGAATGATTTCAAGACCAATAAGCGGTTTGTCTTTTCTGTCGTCAGTGCATTCTTTGCACACGCCCTTTTGATCAGAGTCTTTGCGAAGTAACTTAGTCACTTTGCCGCTGAGCACGCCAGCCGCTTCCGTCACCACGATTTCAGACTTGATTTCTTTGGTTTTGTCGTCAATCGTGTTCCATGTGCCGACGGGTGACATCTGGGCAAATACAAAACCACTTGCAGTTAATGCGGCGGCAGCAAACAAAGCTCGGCGAAAAGTACGTTGAAACATGATTGATCCTTTAAGAATGGTCAAAAAACAACTGAAAAACGAGTTTTGAATTAAGCCAGTGCTGCGTCGGTATCCAACAACACCTTGCTGCCCGTACGCGCCGTCAGCATCAACGATGCCGTCTCTGGGAACAAACGCGCAAAGTAGAAGCGTGCGGTTTGCAGCTTAGCTACATAGAACGGGTCGGTGTTGCCGGCGGCAATCTCACGCAACGCCACTTGCGCCATGCGCGCCCAGAAGTAGCCAAACACCATGTGGCCGACCACGCGCAGGTAGTCCACCGCAGCGGCGCCCACTTCGTCCGGGTTTTGGAAGCCCTTGAAGCCGATTTCAGTGGTGAACTTGGTCACTTTGTCGCCCAAATACGCAATCGGGTTGATGAATTCAGACATCTTCTCGTTCACGCCTTCTTCTTCCACCAAAGCGGCAATCAGTTTGCCAAACTTTTTCAGCGTGGCCCCGTTGTTGCCCAAAATCTTGCGACCCAGCAAATCGAGAGACTGGATGGTGTTGGTGCCTTCATAAATCATGTTGATGCGGTTATCCCGCACAAACTGCTCCATGCCCCACTCTTTGATAAAACCGTGGCCACCAAACACCTGCATGCACGCGTTGGTCGAGATATGGCCGTTGTCGGTGATAAAGGCTTTGACGATAGGCGTCAGCAGCGACAGCATCTCGTCGCTGTCCTTGCGGGTTTTCTCGTCCGGGTGGTAATGCGCTTTGTCCAGCAAAACGGAGCAAAACACGGATAGCGCGCGGCCACCTTCGGCATAGGCTTTGGCCGTCAGCAGCATTTTGCGCACATCAGGGTGCACGATGATCGGGTCTGCCGGCTTGTCTTTGGCTTTCGCGCCAGAAAGCGAGCGCATCTGGATGCGGTCTTTCGCGTAAGCCAGCGCGTTTTGGTAGGCCACTTCGGTCAAACCGAGCGACTGGTTGCCCACGCCCAAGCGTGCCGCGTTCATCATCACAAACATGCCGTTCATGCCTTTGTTGGGCGCACCCACCATCGTCCCGTAGGCGTTGTCGATGACGATTTGCGCCGTCGCGTTGCCGTGGATGCCCATTTTGTGCTCCAAGCCGCCGCAGTAGATGCCATTGCGCTCGCCCAGCGATCCATCCGCATTCACGCGGAACTTCGGCACGATGAACAAACTCACCCCCTTGATGCCTACAGGCGCATCTGGCAGACGTGCCAGCACGAGGTGGATGATGTTGTCCGTGATGTCATGCTCACCCGCGCTGATAAAAATCTTGTTGCCGGTGATGCGGTAGCTGCCGTCCGGCTGTGGTTCGGCTTTGGTGCGCATCAGGCCTAAGTCAGTGCCACAATGTGGCTCGGTCAGGCACATGGTACCTGTCCACTCGCCGCTGGTCATCTTGTGCAAGTAAGTTTTCTTTTGCTCGTCCGTGCCGTGGGCTGCCAAGGCTGCATACGCACCGTGCGTCAGGCCTGGGTACATGGTCCAGGCTTGGTTGGCCGAATTCATCATCTCGTAAAAACACTGGTTCACCACCAACGGCAAACCTTGGCCGCCGTATTCAGGGTCGCAGCTCAGTGCAGCCCAACCGCCTTCAATGTACTTGTGGTATGCCTCTTTGAAGCCCTTGGGGGTTGTCACGGCATGGGTGACTTTGTCGTGGGAGCAACCCTCGGTGTCGCCGCTGATGTTGAGCGGAAAAATCACCTCAGATGCAAACTTGCCGCCTTCTTCCAAAACGGCGTTGATGGTGTCGACATCAATATCCGCATGGCGGGGGATGGTTTTCAGGTCCGCAGTGACGTTCAGCAGCTCGTGCATCACAAATTGCATGTCGCGTAGCGGTGGGGTGTAAATCGGCATATCGGTAGCTCCTAAGATGATCGTGAAAATTTAAAATGTGGAAAATAACTATCTAAAAATTGATAAATACTGTATTTTGTGGGATTGCTAGGTTGATTTCACGCCATATCTGCCTAAAACGTGGTTGAATCCTGTATTTGTGCGCTCAATCGAACCTGCATTTTTCAAAAACCGCGCCTCGTAATGCAGCGCCAAAATCAAGCCATGCAATTCAAAGGCGATTTGGCTCTCGTCAGAGTCGCTCGGCAAATGCCCCATTTCCTTGGCTTGCAGCACGGCACGGTGCACAGCTGCCAACCAAGTCTTGACGGAGCCTGCCAGCGCATCCCGCACCGGGCCGGGTCGGTCGTCAAACTCCGCCGCGCCGCTGATGAAAATACAACCCGCCTGCACCTCGCCCGCCACCAGTCGCATCCATTTATCAAACAGCACCCGCAAGCGCGGTAGCCCGCGTGGCGCTTCTAAAGCAGGGTAAAAAACCGCCTGTTCAAACTGGTTGAAATACTCGCGCACCACAGAAATCTGCAGCTCCTCCCGGGAGCCAAAGTGCGCAAACACGCCCGACTTGCTCATCTGCGTCACCTCAGCCACCACGCCAATGCTCAAGCCTTCCAGCCCGAGGTGGGTCGCCAGCCCCATGGCGGCGTCCACAATCGCAGCCTTGGTTTGTTGCCCCTTCAGCATGGCGCGGCTCTCCTTGGCCGAAGCTGATTCAGCAGAAGTTCGGCGCAGCGGCAAATGGGTAATTTGTGTCATATGGATTCGATAAATAATTCGCTCAAAAATAAAAACGAACGGTCGTGCTATTTTGCATGATTGTAGAGCAAATGGTTGTAAATTGTCTTTTTTAGAGTGTAATTTCTAAGATGGGGGCAGGGTAGTTCAATATAGTGCAAATTTGCTATATATTTAATAGCAATATAAGCATGCAATACGCCGGCTATGGCGATATTTATTGTTGCAAAAGGATGTGACCATGTTTGCTGAGATCAGAACCCATGCTTGGGCTTATCCCGCCTTAAGCGTCGTTCATATTCTGGGAATAGGCCTCTTGTTGGGCAACCTCACGTTGTTAGAGTTGCGTGTGTTTGGCAAAGGCGTCAGTTTGCCAGTCAAAGACTTGGCTAGGATGAGTCTGAGCTTGGTAGCCTTGAGGTTTTGCATGGCTGCGGCATCGGGTTTGCTGATGTTTGCAACCCAAGCGGGTGAACTTTTGGCGAATCGCGCGTTCTCAATCAAAATGCTGCTTTTATGCACGCTGGCTTGCAATGCGGCGTGGTTTCATGGGCGGGGCTCACTCGACAAGCTGGACGTTGTGGCCAAGCTGCAAATGTTGGTTTCTACGTTTTTGTGGGTTGCCGTGGTCGTTTGTGGCCGCTGGATTGCGTTTTAAGGAGAAAAACTATGTTGCGTCGCCCCTTTCTTATCGCAAGCACTCTTTTACCTGTGTCCCTCACGTTCAGCAGCGCTGCCCATGCGCATCATGGCTGGAGCAGCTTTGATCAAGAGCGCCCGGTTTACCTTGAAGGCAAGGTGCGCAGTGTGAAATGGCAAAACCCGCACGTCGAATTGGCATTGGACATCGCCCCCGGCTTGAAATTACCGGCAGATTTGGCAAATCGGCCACTTCCCGCGCAAGTCGCCCCAGTAGAAGGCACAGCGTTGCTGGCCAAAGCCGTTACACCTAAGCGCAGCGATAAATTATGGGAGATCGAACTGGCACCGTTGACGCGGGTGCAATCCTGGAAGGTACCCGAAATCAAGCCGGGTATGACCTTGGCTTTGCTGGGTTTTACCTTTAAAGATGAAAAGGGCGAGGCTGTTTTGCGCGCTGAGTACCTGTGGCTCAACGGATTGACCTACGCGCTACGCTCTAATCCAGCTTAGTTTGGTGGCTGTAAAGAGATTGGCTATTTAAATTTGGCTAATCAAGCCACCAACGCCAACGCGCCCCAATCTCCCACCTGGTTCCCCAGCCCAGCTGGCACGAGCTCACAAGTCGCTGTCAGCGCTGGCATTTTGCCTTGGATGACGGCTTGGAGTTTGGGTAAGAGGTACTCCCGGTGGTGCCAAAACACGCTGCCACCGATGCTGATGCGTTCTAGGTCTAGGGTGACGATCAGGTTGTACATGGCGCGTCCCATATCGTCGCACAGAGTGTCAATAATGGTTATAGCCGGCGTATTTTCTGACTGAGCAGCTATTAAAAGTGTAGCAGCATCGGCGAATCCTTGGGCTTCAAAGCGCCGTGGAATGGCGTTGCCGGCGACCAAACCTTCCAAATCGCCGATGTTGCCGCAGCCGCACAGCGCGTCGTTGTTGGTGCTCACAAACATGTGCCCGGCGTGGCCGGCGTTGCCGTTTTTGCCGCGCAGCACGTGGCCGTCTACGCACAGCCCTGTGCCTATGCCGGTGCTCCAGGTCACATAGGCGCAGCTGGCCAGCGGTTTGCCGTTGTTTTGCAGTGCACCCCAGCGGCGCTCGGCCTCAAGTGCGCCAATGCCGTCGTTTTCAACCCGAATGTGGCGCACGTGGGGGAAGTGCGCGCGCAGCGGAGTTTCCAAAAGGGCGGTTTGCCAGTCGTTCGGCAGGCCGCGCGCTTTGCCCGCCATGCCGCCACAGATATTTGGTGCGGCTAATTCGACCATGCCTTTGTTCAGCACAAATGGCCCGCAGCTGGAGACGCCTACGCCATCAATGTCTTGTTCTTTGAAGCCAGCTTCCGCACAACTTTCACCAATCATGCGGATGATTTGTAGCGCCAAAGCGTCGTTTAGCCCTTCTTTGGCGGTCGGTTCAACGCGCTTGGCGTGCAAACCGTTGCTGTTGGCCAAGGTCACGGCCACTTTGGTGCCGCCCAAGTCTACGCAGGCTTTCAAGCCGGTCAAAGAGGTAAAAACGGAGGTGGGCGGGGCAAAGTCGGTCATACGGGGTTTGTCGTGTTGTGGGCAAAAAAGCCTGTATTTATAGAGTGCGTCTATTTATACAGCAAAGCGATGGCTAAATACGCAGCAGTCACCAAAAGAACCACGTAGGTAACTGGGATGTTTCTCTCTTTGCCAAACAGTCGAAACGACACATTGCTGTTTAATTTGGTCAAACCCAGTTTTTCTAGCCATGGCAGCCGCTTAGAAAAGAGCCAGCTGACCAACAGCACAGCAAGAACAGCAAAGAAAACCCAGCGGAGCATCATATTAGGTTGCTCATAAAGTATGCGTCCGGTCACCCGCGCTGAAGCCGATAGCATCCCACGGCTCACCTGTGCAAAACCCGATCACTTTGAACAATTCGCCCATTTCATGCTCGTTGATGAGTTTCATCGCATTCGCTCGGTTGGGCAAATCGGCGTCCTCTAACGCCAAATGTAAACCACAATTCAACAAAAATCGCCCATGGCTGGCGTAGCCCAAGGTGTTCAACCCTTCATCTTGTGCCGCTACCGCCACACCCGTGAAGTTGACGTGCGCGGTGATGTCTTTGCGTCCCACCTGCGCCAGCGGGTCGCCATCGGCCTTGTGACCTTGGTGGCACATGACCGTCCCCATGTGCCGCTGCGGGTGGAAGTACTCTGCCTCGGGGAACCCGTAGTCGATGAAAAACGCTGCGCCACCGCGCTCGCTAGACGTCAATTTATGCGCCAAAGTTCGCATAAATGCCTCAGCTTGGGGGTGAATTTCGGTTAAATAGTCGTGCTCGCCCATGATTTCTAGCGGCGGGCGCAGCTCGGTCGGTCGGTCTTGCCAGTCAAATGCATGGTCGGATTTAAGGATAACGCCGCGTTCGTACCAGTTACCTTTCACACGAGCCAGCAGCTTCACCGGCATCGCATCCAGCACCTCGTTGCCGACGACAACGCCTTGCATCGCATCCGGTAATTCGCTGACCCAACGCACTTTGTCGCCAAAAATCAGCAGTGTCTCTTGCTGCCGTTGTCGTAGCGAGCCAGACAAATCCACAATCGTGTAGCGGTTCACGGGCTGGCCGAGTTGCTCCAAAGCGCTGAGCAATTGCAAAGCCAGCGCCCCGGAACCCGCGCCAAACTCCCAAATCTCAGTGGTTTGGGTGTGTTGTAGGGCTTGGGCGATTTGTTTGGCTAGGGTTTGGCCGAAAAGCGGGGTTAATTCGGGTGCTGTAACGAAATCACTGCCTGAACTTACATTGGAGTCAACATCTTTAGCGGGAAAAAGCCCAAATTTGCGCAAATCGTTCGCGTAGTAACCCAAACCGGGTGCATAAAGCGCCATTTCCATGAAACGGTCAAACGGCAACCAGCCGCCGTTGTTTTTGATGGCGGCTGCGATGTGGGTTTGCAAGACAGAAAGTGACGCAGATTGGGCGGAAGTGGAGGGCATCGTTAAAATGGGTCTAATTTTCAAAAAGCTTTAAATCAAGCGATATTGTCCTGTATGTCCTCCCTTTCTGTATCAACGTCAAACGCACCTGTCGTTTTAATCACCGGCGCAGCCAAGCGGCTGGGGCGCGAGATCGCGCTGCTGCTTGCTAAACACGGTTGGCGGGTGGCGGTGCATTATCGATCTAGCGGACAAGATGCTATCAATACGATAGCTGACTTGATAATAAATACGCCGGCTAGAGGTGTAAATGAGGGCGAAAATACCTCTAAAACAGCTCTTTTTGAGAAGTTTCAGTGTGATTTGAGCGATGAAGCCGCCGTTCGCGCTTTGCTGCCGCAGGTGATTGCCCACTTCGGTCGCGTCGATGCTGTCGTCAACAGCGCCGCGATTTTTGAGCACGATGCCGCGTCGACCTTTAGCTACGGCGCGATGCAAAAACACTTGGCGACCAATACTGGCGCGGCGATTTTGCTGTCACAGGCGCTGCATGAGCATGTTTCTGCTCGGCAAAAAGCGGGTGAAACGACAGCCCAAGGTGAGGTTCAAGGCACGGTTGTGAATTTACTCGACCAAAAACTCTGGAACCAAAACCCCGATTTTTTCAGCTACACCCTGAGCAAAGCCGCTTTGGAAGCCGCTAACACCATGCTGGCGATGGAGCTGGCTCCGCTGGTTCGCGTTGTCGGCGTGGCACCAGGGCTGACGCTGACCAGCCACATGATCAGCGATGCGCAGTTTCAAGAACTGCACAAAATATCGCCGTTAGGGCGCTCGTCCACCGCGCAAGACGTGGCGGATGCTGTGCGTTTTGCGCTGGAAAATCGCTCTATCACGGGTACGACGCTGCTGGTGGACGGTGGGCAGCATTTGATGCGTTTTGCACGTGATTTTTCTTTGATGGATACCCCTAAATGATTGCAAATTCTTCGGTTCACACCAGCGGCCAGCAGATTTTGACGCTCAGCGGACTGCGGTTTGATGCCAATTTGGGCATTTTGGAGCACGAAAAACGCGATCCGCAGCCGATTCAGGTCGATGCCGAGTTGAATCAGGGTTTGCAGCCGCTGCTGCCGGGCGATGATGACATCAACCACGTGCTGGATTACCGCAAGGTTCGGGCAATCATCATCGCGGAATGCACGGCGGAACACGTGAACTTGCTGGAAAGCCTGATCGGCAAACTCAGCCACCGCCTGATGCAGTTGCCCGGCGTGCTGGGTGTGCGGGTGAAAATAGCGAAATTAGAGATATTTGACGACTGCGAAGTGGCGATTCGCATTGAAACGGGGCAGTGGTAGTCCATTTGGCCTGAAAACAAGATTTTTGAAAAAAGATT